>CAIYCW010000146.1 GCA_903924855.1 uncultured Rhodospirillales bacterium
CGCGCCAATCTGCCGCTGGTGGAGAACGAGCCGGTGAGGGGCCGCAAACTCTACGAGGCGGTGGCCGATCATCTGGACCCGATGATTTCGCTGCAGCCCGTGGTCTGCCTCGGCAACTGCCTGCAGGGCTGCTCGGCGGCAATGACGCAGCAGGGCAAATGGTCCTATCTGCTCGGCCATCTCACCCCTGATCACGCGGCCGACCTCGCCCATTACGCGCTGGCTTTCGTCAAATCCGAGAACGGCACAGTATGGCGTTCCGGACGTGCGGACTCGTTGCGCGATGCCATCGTGGCCCGCATCCCCGGCCAAGGTTTCACCCAGAAGGAGACCGCATGATGCCCCGCATCCCCGCCACCATCATCACCGGCTTCCTCGGCGCCGGCAAAACCACGCTGCTGCGCCATGTGCTGGCCCATGCCGGCGGCCGGCGCTTTGCCGTCATCGTCAACGAGTTCGGCGAGCTGGGCATCGATGGCGAAACCCTGAAATCCTGCTTCATCCCTGGCTGCGAGGACACCGATATCGTCGAACTCGCCAATGGCTGCCTGTGCTGCACCGTGGCAGACGAATTCCTGCCCACCATCGAGGCGCTGCTCGCCCGCCCCAACCCGCCCGAGCACATCCTGATCGAGACCTCGGGCCTGGCCCTGCCCAAGCCGCTGGTCAAGGCGTTCAACTGGCCCGGCATCCGCACGCGGGTGACGGTGGATGGCGTGATCGCGGTGGTGGACGGCCCGGCCGTGGCCGCCGGCCGCTTCGCCGATGACCCGGCGGCGATCGCGGCCCAGCGCGAAGCCGATCCGTCGCTCGATCACGACAACCCGCTGGCCGAGGTCTATGAGGATCAGCTGCTCTGCGCCGATCTGGTGGTGCTGAACAAGGCCGATCTGCTGAGCGAGGCCGAGATCACACGTGTGTCGGCCGAGATCGCCGCCGAAACCCCGCGCGCGGTGAAGCTCATCACCGCGCGGGATGGCCGTGTCGATCTTGCGGCCCTGCTCGGGCTGGAGGCGGCGGCCGAGGACGATCTGGCCGCCCGCCCCTCGCATCACGACGCCGAGGACGGCGCGCATGAGCATGATGATTTCGAAAGCTTCTCGGTCGATCTCAAGCCCATGGCCTCCGCCGAGGCGCTGACCGCGCGCCTGCAGCGCGCCGCCGAGCGCTTCGACATTCTGCGCATCAAGGGCTTTGCCGCCATCGAGGGGCGCGACATGCGCCTGGCCGTGCAGGGCGTCGGCAGCCGCTTCCGCACCGAGTTCGACCGCGCCTGGACGGACAGCGAACACCGCGCCACCCGCCTGGTGGTGATCGGCCGCACGGGGCTTGACCGTGCTGCGATCAGTGCCGCGATGCAGACCGAATAGACATGCATCTGCTGGTCCGCGAAACCGGCGCGCTGGAGGACACCGAGGCTGCGATCGATCTCGGCCACGGCCCGGCCGATCTCGTGCTGCTGTCCTTCTCGGATGCCGATCTGGGCGCGGCCGAGCAGGCGCGGGCCAGGCTTTCCGCGGCGTTCCCAAGGCTGAGCATCGCCAATCTGGCGGCGCTGCGCCATCCGATGTCGGTTGATGTGTATCTGGAGCAGACGGTCTCCACCGCACGCTGCGTGGTGCTGCGCCTGCTCGGCGGCGTGCCCTATTGGCGCTACGGGGTGGAGGAGCTGCACGCGCTGTGCGTCGCGCGCGACATCGCCCTTGTGGTGCTGCCGGCCGATGGCAGGCCCGATCCGGCGCTGGATGCGCTGTGCACCGTGCCCCCCCCGTTGCGCGCGCGCTTCGACGCACTGCTGAGCCAGGGCGGGCCGGAGAATCTGCGCCGTGCCCTGCATCTGGCGGAATTTGCCGGCGGCTTCACCCCCGACCCGGGGGAAGACGCGCAGATCATCCCGCTGTGCGGCGCGCATCCCCTGCCCTCCGCCAGCAGCGGGCCGCTGGCCGTCATCGTCTTCTACCGCTCGCATCTGGTGGCAGGCGACATCGCACCGATCGAGGCGCTGGCCCACGCCCTGTCCGAGCGCGGCATGCAGGTCTGCGGCCTGTTCGTCGCCAGCCTGAAGGAGCCG
>CAIYCW010000147.1 GCA_903924855.1 uncultured Rhodospirillales bacterium
CGATGGCGGCATAGATCGTCCCGGTCAGCAGTCCGGAGAATGCCAGAACGGCGTGCTGATCGCGGGCCTGCATCAGATAGACAACGCCAAAGCCAAACAGGGCGGCCAGGCCGCTGACCGCCAGGCTTTGCACACTGCGCTTGCGGGCGGCGGAGTGGGTCCGGGTGCGGGTGAACGCCAGCCAGAGCTGGGCTGCAAGGCCGAACAGGATCAGGCCGCGCCAGATCTGGCGCGCATAGGCGGGCAACAGGTCGTCGGCGGTGAAACCGGCAAGCCAGATGGCGCCCCAGAGCAACAGATAGGGGGAGGCGCGCCTGTAGCGCTCCAACTGGCTGCTGCGCGTCTCGGCGGCCTCGATACTGGCAAGCGCGGCGGCGGCTTCGGATTCGGTCAGCGTCATCGGGGTCGCTCCATTGATCTGGAGAACTCTATATCACAGAGTTAAAGTGCTCTGCAACACAGAGCGTAGGGCGGGTTCACAACCCGCCATCTCCCTGACGACTCCGCTCTGCGTCGATGAGGCGGGTCGTGGACCCGCCCTACGCGACCAGATTGCCCGGAACGCGCCCGGCCAGCACCGCGTCAACCCCGTCCAGCGCCAGATGGCCCATCGCGTCACGCGTCTCGATCGTGGCCGAGCCCAGATGCGGCAGCAGCACCGCGTTCTCAAGCGTGCGGTAGCCGGGATGGATGGCGGGCTCACCGGCAAACACGTCGAGCCCCGCATAGGCCACATGGCCGGAGCGCAGGGCCGCGATCAGCGCCTCGTCATCCACCAGCGTGCCGCGCGCCGCGTTGGTCACCACGCAGCCCTTGGGCAGCAAGGCGATGCGCTCGGCGTTCAGCCATTTCATCGTCGCAGCCCCGCCCGGCGCGTTCAGCGCCAGCACGTCACACACGGACAGGAAGCTCGAATCATCGTCGTGATAGACCGCACCCTGTTCCAGCGCCGCCGGAAGCCTGGAACGGTTGCGGTAATGCACCGTCATGTTGAAGCCGCGCGCCATCCGCGCCAGCGCCTGGCCGATGCGCCCCATGCCGAAAATCCCCAACCGCTTGCCACTCACCAGCCGCCCCATCAGCTGCGTCGGCGCCCAGCCCGGCCAGGCATCCGCGCGCACCATCCGCTCGCCTTCGGAGGCCCGCCGGCTCGCCGCCAGGATCAGCAGCATGGACAGCTCGGCGGTGGCTTCGGTCAGCACATCGGGCGTGTTGCACACCAAAATGCCGCGCGCCTTCGCCGCCGCCAGATCGATATGATCGGTGCCCACCGAAAACGTGGAGATCACGCGCACGCTGGCCGGCAGCGCCGCGATGGTCGCCGCATCCAGCCGGTCCGAGGTGCAGCACAGCACCGCATCCGCCCCCTGGCTGCCTGCCAGAATCGACTCCGGTGTGGTCGGCGTGTCGTCCCGGTTCAGCCTTGCGTCATAGTCACGCAGTGCGCGGGCCTCCACGGCGTCCGGCAGGCGGCGGGTGACGAACAGAACAGGCTTGCTCACAATCTCAGCTCCACAGCGGGGTCAACGGCCTCTGGCCTTGCAGCACCGCCTGGATGTTGTCCAGGCAGCAGAACCCCATCGCCCGGCGCGTCTCATGGGTGGCGGAGCCCATATGCGGGGTGAAGAACACGTTCGGATGATCGCGAAACCGCAGATCATAGGCCGGCTCGTTGTCGAACACATCAAGCCCCGCGGCTGCCAGATGGCCGGAGGCGAGAGCGGCCAGCAACGCGCCCTCATCCACCAGCGCACCGCGCGCGGTGTTCACCAGCACAGCCCCTTTCGGCAGCAAGGCGAGCGTCTCGGCATTGATGATGCGCTGTGTCGCGGGTGTTGCCGGCGCATGCAGGCTCAGCATGTCGCACTGCGGCAGCATGTCGCGCAGATCGCCAAACCAGGTGGCCCCCTGTTCCAGTTCCGGCGGCAGGCGGGTGCGGTTGCAATACAGCACCTTCATGCCGAAGCCGCGCGCCCGCGCCGCCATGGCGCGGCCGATGCCGCCCATGCCCAGAATGCCCAGCGTCTTGCCCCAGACGCGGATGCCCAGCATCTCGCCCATCCCCATCCCCTGGCGCCAGCCACGCTCCATCACAGTGTTGTATTCGCGTGCGCGCCGTGCAGCCCCCAGCAGAAGCAGAAACGCCAGATCGGCCGTGCACTCATCCAGCACCTTGGGCGTGTTGGTCACGATCAGCCCGCGCACCCGTGCCGCATTCACATCGATATGGTCGGTGCCCACCGAACAGGTGGCGGCAATCTTCAGCCGCGCCGGCAGACGCTCGATGAACTCCGCGGTGAGCTTCAGATGCGAGGTGAACATCAGCGCCTCTGCCTTGGTCTCCTCCAGCAAGGCGAGCGTGGTCTCGGCGTCCATGTCCCGCCCATCCGGGTGCGGACAGTCGAATTCTGCACGAATTCTGTCGCCCACGCTGCTTGGCATCTGGCGGCTGACGATCAGGCGCGGTTTCATGGCTGTCTCCCTTTTGGTTAGCATCGTGACCGGGGCAGCGTGATGGAGCAAGGCGTGATGGAGCAGGCTGGGGCGAGACGTCTGGCGATCGATATCGGTGGCACCTTCACCGATCTGGCGCTGGAGACGCCGCAGGGCCGCCGCACCGCCAAGGTGCTCACCACACCCGCCGCCCCGGAGCGCGGCGTGATGGAGGGCGTGGCCGTCATCCTGCGTGAGGCCGGCATCGTGGCCGCCGAGATCGACGTGCTGGTGCACGGCACCACGCTCGCCACCAACGCCATCATCGAGCGCAAGGGCGCGCGCACCGCGCTGATCACCACGCAGGGCTTCCGAGACGTGCTGGCGATGGGCAATGAGAGCCGCTACGACCAGTATGATCTCGACATCGTGCTGCCCCAGCCTTTGGTGCCGCGCCATCTGCGCCTGACCGTGCCGGAACGGCTGGACAACACCGGCGCCGTGCTGCTCCCGCTCGACGAGGATGCGGTGCGCGCGCTGATCCCGGTGCTGCGGCGCGAGGCGGTGGAGGCCGTGGCCGTCGGCTTCCTGCACGGCTTCGTCAATCCGGCGCATGAGCTCCGCACGCGCGAGATCCTGGCGGCCGCGATGCCGGAGCTGCCGATCACGCTGGCCTCCGAGGTCTCGCCTGAGATGCGCGAATGGGAGCGGTTTTCCACCGCCGCCGCCAATGCCTATGTGCAGCCCAAGATGGCCCGCTATCTGCGCCTGCTGGAGGCCGAGCTGCGCGGCATCGGCCTCACGGCGCCCATCTTCATGATGCTCTCGGGTGGCGGCCTCACCACCATCGACACCGCCTGCCGCTTCCCGATCCGCCTGGTCGAATCGGGCCCCGCCGGTGGCGCCATCTTCGCCGCAAGCCTGGCCGCCCAGGCCGGGCTGGACCGTGTGCTGTCCTTCGACATGGGCGGCACCACCGCCAAGATCTGCCTGATCGACCACGCCAGGCCGCAGACCGCCCGCAGCTTCGAGGTGGCCCGCGTCGGCCGCTTCCGCAAAGGCTCCGGCCTGCCGCTGCGCATCCCGGTGATCGACATGGTGGAGATCGGCGCCGGCGGCGGCTCGCTCGCCCATGTCGATGCGATGGGCCGGATCGAGGTGGGCCCCGAATCGGCCGGTGCCGATCCGGGGCCTGCCTGCTACGGGCGCGGCGGTGCCTATCCTGCGGTGACGGACGCCAATCTGCTGCTCGGCCGCTACGACCCGCAGCGTTTCGCCGGCGGCTCCCTTGCCCTGCATCCGGCACCATCGGCCGCCGCGATGACGGCGCAGGTCGGATCGAAGCTCGGCCTGGAGCCCGCCTTGGCCGCTCTGGGCGTGATCGAGATCGTCGACGAGAACATGGCCAACGCCTCGCGCGTGCACGCCATCGAATGCGGCACCGCCACCGAAGGCCGCGCCATGATCGCCTTTGGCGGCGGCGGGCCGGTGCATGGCACGCGCGTCGCCGAGAAGATCGGCATCGAGACCGTGCTGATCCCCAAAGGTGCCGGCGTCGGCTCCGCCATCGGCTTCCTGCGCGCGCCTGTGGCTTATGAGGTGGTGCGCAGCCTCTACCAACGCCTGTCCCGCTTCGACGCTGCGGCGGTGAGCGACCTGCTGACAGACATGGCGCGCGAGGCCGAAGCCATGGTGGAGCCGGGAAGGCTCGGCGCCGCGACAGTCGAGACCCGCTTTGCCTTCATGCGCTATGTCGGCCAAGGCCATGAGATCGCCGTCGCACTGCCGCAGGGCCAGATCGGCGAGGCCGAAGTGGCCGCCATCCGCGCCGCCTATGACGCCGAATATGCCAGGCTCTATGACCGCCGCGTGCCGGGCTCGGATATCGAGGTGCTGAGCTACGCGGTGACGGTCTCCACCGAGATGCCCAAACCCCCACCACCGCTGGCTGACCCGCCGCCGATCGCAGCCGAACCCGCCCGCCAGCAGATCGTGCGCGACACCGGCAGCGGTCAGGAAAGCGCGTGGGATGTCTATGACCGCGCCGACCTCTCCCCCGGAAGCCATCTCGCAGGCCCCGCCATCATCGCCGAGGACGAGACCTCCACCCTGGTCGGCCCGCTCTGGCAGGCCCGCATCGATGCCATCGGCAACATCATCCTCACCAGGAGGCCCGCATGAGCAACGCCCTCTCCGGCATCCGCATGCAGATCATGTGGAACCGTCTGATCGCCGTGGTGGAGGAACAGGCGCAGATCATGATCCGCACCGCGTTCTCCACCACGGTGCGTGAGGCGGGCGATCTCTCCGCCGGCATCTTCGACCTCAAGGGCCGTATGCTGGCCCAGGCCGTCACCGGAACACCCGGCCATGTCAACTCGATGATGGAATCAGTGGGACATTTCCTGGCCAAGTTCCCCGCCCACACCATGAAGGCCGGTGATCACTACATCACCAACGACCCCTGGCTCGGCACCGGCCATCTGCACGACCTCACGGTTGTCACCCCCGTCTTCCGTCGTGGTGCCATCGTGGGCCTGTTCGCCAACACCGCCCATGTGATCGATGTCGGCGGCCTCGGCATGGGGCCGGAGGCACGTTCGGTGTTCGAGGAGGGCATCTACATCCCCATCGTCAAATGCTTCGATCAGGGCCGCCCCAACGAGACCTTCTTCGACTTCATCGCCATGGGCTCGCGCCTGCCGGTGGAGCTGGAGGGGGATGTGTATTCGCTGTGCGCCTGCAACGACCAGGCGGCCAAGCGGCTGGTGGCGATGCTGGACGAGTTCGGCCTCGACAGTCTCGATCCGCTTGCCGAGCACATCTTCACCGCCAGCCGCAGCGCGACACTGGCCGAGATCGCCAGGCTCCAGCAGGGCACCTATCACAACGAGATCGGCTCGGATGGCTATGAGCAGCCGCTGATGCTGAAGGCGGCGCTCACCGTGCTGCCGGATGCGATCGAGGTGAACTACGCCGGCACCTCCGGCCTGTCGCAGCGTGGCATCAACGTGCCGGCCGCCTATACCCGCGCCTATGCCAGTTTCGGCCTGAAAGTTGTGGTCGCACCGCACATCCCCAACAACTGGGCCAGCCTGCTGCCGCTGCGCCATGTCATCCCGGAGGGCTGCATCCTCAACGCGCCGCGCCCCTATCCGGTGGCGGTGCGCCACGTGGTGGGCCAGTTGCTGCCGGATCTGGTGATGGGCTGCCTCGCCCAGATCATCCCCGATCGCGTGGTGGCCGAGGGCTCGTCCTGCCTGTGGAACCCGCCCTTGCGCGGCGGCGCCTCGGTGAGCGGGCAGGGCAGCGCCAACCGGCCCGTGATCGCCGATTTCGAGACCATCACCTTCAACTCCGGCGGCACCGGCGCGCGGCGGACGGCCGACGGGCTGGACGCCACCGCCTTTCCCTCCGGCGTGCGCACCATGCCGGTGGAAGCCACCGAGAACGTCGCCCCCGTGGTGTTCTGGCGCAAGGAGTTGCGACCCGATTCGGGCGGTGCCGGCCGCACCCGCGGCGGGCTGGGCCAGGTGATGGAGATCGGCACCAAGGGCGAGCTGGAATTCGCCGTCAACGCCATCTTCGATCGCATCACCTTCCCCCCCAAAGGCCGCGATGGCGGGCTGGAAGGCGCACCGGGCGGCGTTGGGCTGGCCTCCGGCGCAACCCTGCGCACCAAGGGCTTCCAGGTGATCCCGGATGGCCAGCATCTGCTGCTGGAACTGCCCGGCGCCGGCGGCATGGGCGATCCCGCCACCCGCGATCCGGCGTTGGTTGCGCGTGACGTGCGCGACGGTCTGGTCTCGGTGGAGAATGCGCGCCTGCTCTACAAGGTGGCGGTGGATGCGTTTGGCCTGATCGACACGGCGGGCACCGCCGCTTTGCGGGGAGTGAACTGATGCGCTGTGACCTGATTCTGCGGGACGCCACCATCATCGACGGCACCGGCGCCGATCGCACCACCGGCGACGTCGCCGTCACCGGGGATCGGATCGTGGGTGTGGGCGATCTCGGCGCCTGGTCCGCCGATCGCGAGGTGATCGCAACCGGCCGCGTCGTGGCACCCGGCTTCATCGACGCCCACACCCATGACGACCGCGCCGTGCTCTGCGGCCCGTCCTGCATGCTGTGCAAGATGAGCCAGGGCGTCACCACCGTCGTTGTCGGCAACTGTGGCATCTCGCTCTCCCCTGTGCGGATGAAGACCAGGCCCACCCCGCCGCTCGACCTGCTCGGCACCGAGGAATGGTGGACCTTCGACAGTTTCGGCGACTATGCCGAGCGCCTGGCGCGCGATCCGGCCCCGGTCAACACAGTGGCGCTGATCGGCCATATGTCGCTGCGGGTGGAGGCGATGGGCGGCGATGTGTTCCGCCCCGCCTCGGATGGTGAGGCGCATCACATGCAGACCCGCCTGAAGGACGCGCTTTCCCAGGGCGGCTCCGGCTTCTCCACCGGGCTCTACTACCCGGCCAGCAACCAGGCCCCGACCGATGAGGTGATCGCGGTGGCAGAGGCGCTGCGCGGCACCGGCAAGCTCTACGTCACCCATATGCGCGATGAGGGCGATGGCGTGCTCGCCTCGATCGAGGAGAGTCTTAAGATCGGCAGTGCCGTGGGTGCGCCGGTGGTGATCAGCCACCACAAATGCGTCATGCCCTGGAATTTCGGCCGCTCGCACGAGACGTTGGCGGTGCTGGAGGCCGCACAACGCCGCCACAAGGTGGATTTCGACGTCTATCCCTACAACGCCTCCTCCACCGTGCTGATGCCGGAGAAGATCCACCCCGATGTTCCGGTGCGCGTCACCTGGTCGGTGCCGTATCCGCAGTTCACCGGCCGGTTCCTGTCGGACATCGCCGCCGAATGGGAGACCGACATCATCTCCGCCGCCAAACGTCTGCTGCCGGCGGGGGCGATCTACTACCAGATCAACGAGGAGGACATGCAGCGCATCCTCGCCCATCCCCGCTCCATGGTGGGGTCGGACGGGCTGCCGCATGACCAGTTCCCGCATCCGCGCCTGTGGGGCAGCTTCCCGCGTGTTCTCGGCCATTACGCCCGCGATCTTGGCCTGTTCTCGCTGGAGACCGCGGTTCACAAGATGACCGGCAAGGTGGCCGAGGTGTTCGGCCTTGAGGGGCGCGGCGTGATCCGCGCCGGCGCCTTCGCCGATCTCGTGCTGTTCGACCCGCTGACCGTGCGTGATGCCGCCAGTTTCGACACGCCAACCCTGCCTGCGGACGGGATCGTCGAGACCTGGGTGGCGGGACAGTCCAGCTACGTGCACGGCCAGGGGGCCACTTCCGCCAGGGCAGGGCGGCTGCTCACCAGGCAGCCCGCGTGAGCACTCAGCACCCGCCGACCACGGGCGTTGCCACACCCCGCCTGCGCGATCTGTTCATCGGGTTCTTCATCGTGGGCATCAACGGCTTTGGCGGCGTGATGCCGTTTGCGCGGCGAATGATCGTCGAGCAACGAAACTGGCTGTCTCCGGAGGAGTTCGTGGACGCGCTGGCGATGTGCCAGTTCGTCCCGGGCCCCAACATCGTCAATCTTGGCGTGGCGCTGGGCGGGCGGTTTCGCGGCCCGCTGGGCGCCTTGGCCTGTGTGGTCGGCATTCTCGCGGCACCGATGACCATCGTGCTGCTGGCCTATACGGCTTTGGTCCGTGTGGCGGAGGCGCCGGTGATGATGGGCGCCCTGCGCGGCATGTCCGCTGCCGCCGCCGGGCTGGTGGTGGCCTTGGCGGTGAAGGTGGCAACCCCGTTCGTGCGCGAGCGTGACGGGCTGGGGCTGCTGATGGCGGCGATCGCTGCTGTTGCCGTGGGCGTGCTGCGCACCGAGCTGCTGCCCACGCTTGCCATCTGCGCGCCGCTTGCGGTGGCGCTGGAATTTCTGCGCACCCGCAGCAAGGCGAGACGCTCATGAGCCAGATGCTCGACCTCGTGGTGCTGTTCGCCAAGATCGGCCTGGTCGCGGTCGGCGGCGTGATCGCCCTGATCCCGGAGATCCAGCGCGAGGTGGTGGATGTGCATCACTGGATGGATCTGCACACGTTCAGCACGCTGTTCACCCTGGCACAGGCAGCGCCTGGGCCGAACCTGCTGCTGGTGACGCTGATCGGCTATTACCTGCAGGGCCTCGCGGGCGCCATGATCGCAACCCTCGCCCTCATCCTGCCGCCGGCGATTCTGGCCTATGCGCTGGGCATATGGTGGCGGCGGATGAAGGGGGCTGCCTGGCTGGTCCCGGTGCAGGCCGGGCTCAACGCGGTGACGGTGGGGCTGATCGCGTCAGCCGGCATCCTGCTGGTCCGCGCGTCCTATGTCTCGGTCATGGCCGGGGTGATTGCAGGCGGGACGGTGCTGCTGCTGTCCACCACCAAGATCCATCCACTCTGGATGCTGGCCGCCGGCGCCGCTCTCGGCGCCATCGGTTTGGTGTGAAGCACCTGGTAGGGCGGAAAAGCGAAGCGTCATCCGCCGTCCCACCCAAACGCCAGAAGCGTAAGGGGCCGCACCGCTCTAAACTTAGTGCGACGCCGCAGTGAAATAGCTGCGTGACGGCGCCTCGGCCACCTCGTCCAGATGCTGCGCGCCCGTGTTGGTGGCAAACACGCCGTTGTCCGGCCGGTCATAGATGAAGCCGTAGGTCGGGTAGACGCTGCCGTAATTCTCGTTGCCCAGCGCCACGCGCACCTGGCTCCAGGAATTGTCCGCGGAAACGTCGATCACCGAGATGCCGCGCGCCACACCGCCCTTGTTGGCGCCAGGGCCCGCCCAGTTGGCGTGATCGATGATGATCTCACGCGACGACACAACCTGCGTCACCACAGCCACATGGCCCAGGCGCATGCCGCGCGTTGCGCGGAAGTTCAGCACCGAGCCAGCTTCCGGGGCCTGGCCGCGCGCATAGACGCCGGCTGCCGCATCCCACCAGTTTGCCGCGTTCCCCTTGAGCTCGATGCCGCTTGCGGCCCGCGCGAAGGGCACGCATTGCAGCCGCGGCGTGCGCGATGCGTACTGCGCCTTGCCGCCCTTCAGCAGACTTTGTTTCGTGATGGTCGTGCTGTGAGAGGAGGCGGTCACCGCCATCACTCGCACCACGGGGGCCTGGGTCTTCAGCTTCACCAGAACCGGCTTCACCGTTGATTTGGCTGCGGTTTTGGTCGTCTTGTTGGTGTTTGCCGAAGCATCCTGGGGCAGGGCGGCCAGCGCCGTCGAGGAGAGGAGAGAGCAGATCGTGAGCACGCCGACGCTCATCATCGCGCTGCGAAATCCGTGTCCCCAAACCCGCATCCCGAAACCTCCATCGCACCTTCACGATATATTTCGGGTAGCAACACTGGGGTAACATTGGCAATCCATGGCCCTAAAATTAACGCCTCAGCCATGCGACTTTGTCACATATCCGGGGGAACAACGCCGCCGGATCGGTATGAAATCCTATTCCATCGTGACATTACGTTGCTAAACAAAATCAAACTGCATCTGTGTGATTCTCGCCACAGTGTGGCGGATTTCCCCATTCCGCAAAGGGGATGCCTTGGCGGAATGGGGCCGTGCCGTGGGGCTACTTCGTTGCAACCACCATGATTTCCACCAGATGGCGCGGATCGGCCATGTTGGCCTGCACACAGGCGCGAGCCGGGGCGGCACCCTCGGGCAGCCACGCCGTCCACAGTTTGTTCATGGCGTCACGGTCGCGAATGTCCTTCAGCCAGATCTGCGCCTGAAGCAGACGCGTGTTGTCGGTGCCGTGGGTCTCAAGGATCGCATCCAGCGAGGCCAGCACTTCGGCGGTCTGGCCGGTGATGTCCTTGGACAGGTCGCTCGCCGTGCAGCCCTGGGTGAAGACGAAGCCGTGATACTCCACCGCCTTGGACAGGACGGGGTTCGGCTCGGTGCGGATGATTTTGCTCATGTGGTGGTGGTCTCCCATTGTGGCTGGTCCTGCTTGGTGAAGGCGAAAACGATCAAGGCTGTTTGACGGCGGGATTCGACGCCGTCGGCGCGGCGCCCTCGTTGTAACAATCCGCCAGATATTGCTGATACGCGTATTCCGAGCCCAGGCCCTGCGTGCCGCCGCCATGCAAGCCGGCGGCGGAGAACGGCGAGCCCGCGTTGGAGGCGGCCTGCGTGTCGGTACGGTAGATCTCGCCGCGATTCTGCGTCCGGTAGCTGGTCTCCGCCTGCGCGCGGCAGGCGGCCTGCTGCGTGGGGCTGACCCCCTCGCGCGAGGCCGAGGCGAAATGCGGCTCGGCGATGCAGCCGGACAGGGCGAGCAGCCCCAGGCCGAGGGCGATACGGATCGGTTTCATGAAGTCTCTCCTCAGCGTGGGCGCCCGGGCCGGCCGGGGTTGGGCGGCACCTTAGCCGGGCTTGGCAGCTTGCGGGAGAGTGCTGCGTGCAAAGACCGCCCATCAAAGCGCGCATCGCGGTTCAGCGGCTGTATCGCCGCCTCCCGCAACAGATCCTGATCGATCTCGGCCCCATCCCGGTGCAGGCGCACATGCATGCTGGCCCAGCGCTCCCGCGCCAACAGATCGATCAGCGCCAGAAGCCGCAGACACAGCGACAACCCCGCCGCGGTGTCCAACCCGCGCATCGCATCCACCGCCTCCGCCCAGCAGCGCGCATCGGTGTCGGTCAGCGCCAGATCGGTCGGTGGGTCCTCGCCACAGGCAAAG
>CAIYCW010000148.1 GCA_903924855.1 uncultured Rhodospirillales bacterium
CAAGGTGCTGGATTACTGGCGCGACACGCTTGGACCGGCGGCGGAGGCGGCACTGGATGAGCTTGCCACGAATGCCGGGGATCAGACCGCCTTCACGCGCGCCGCGCGCAAATTGTTGGCAGCCCTTGATCTGGCGGAGGCAGAGGCGGAGGCTGAGGCCGAGCCTTCGGATGATCCGAATGACGAGGATGGCGAGCAATCCGGTCAGCAGGACAATTCCGAGCAGGGTGAGGGCCAATCCCCCTCCGAAGCTGAGTCGATGCTGGGCGCACAGCCCGAGCAGATGGAAGGTGAGGCCAGCGACGACGAGGCGGCCGAGGATGCCGAGGATGACGGCGCGGCGGCTGAGGGGGATGATCGGCCTGGTGGTCCACAGCCGCGCCGCGAGCGGCCGAGCGGGGAGACCGAGGGCAGCTACAAGCCCTATACGCGCGCCTTCGACGAGGAGGTTTCCGCGGAGGATCTGTGTGATGCGGATGAGCTGAGCCGGCTGCGGCAGCATCTGGACCAGCAACTGCAACATCTGTCCGGCGTGGTGGCCAAGCTTGCCAACCGTTTGCAGCGCCGCTTGCTGGCGCAGCAGACCCGCGCCTGGGATTTCGACCTTGAGGAAGGTCAGCTTGATGCTGGCCGGCTGGCGCGCGTCGTGGTCAACCCGATGATGGCGCTGTCCTACAAGCATGAGCGCGACACCGAGTTCCGTGACACGGTGGTGACGCTGTTGATCGACAATTCCGGCTCGATGCGCGGGCGGCCGATCACGGTTGCAGCGATGTGCGGCGATATTCTGGCGCGCACGCTGGAGCGCTGTGCGGTGAAGGTTGAGGTGCTAGGCTTCACCACCCGCGCTTGGAAGGGCGGCCTGTCGCGTGAGCGTTGGGTGCAGGAGGGCAAGCCGCGCTCGCCGGGGCGGCTCAATGATCTGCGGCATATCATCTACAAAAGTGCCGATAGTCCGTGGCGCCGTAGCCGCAAGAATCTGGGATTGATGCTGCGCGAGGGGCTGCTGAAGGAGAATATCGACGGGGAGGCTTTGTCCTGGGCGTATCGTCGCCTGCTGGGACGTCCGGAGCACCGTCGGATTCTGATGGTGATCTCGGATGGCGCACCGGTGGATGACAGCACGCTGTCGGTCAATCCGGGGAATTATCTGGAGCGGCATCTGCGTGATACGATCAAGGATATCGAGGATCGCGGGGCGGTGGAGCTCGTGGCGATCGGGATCGGCCATGACGTGACACGCTACTACAAGCGAGCGGTGACCATTGTGGATGCCGAGGAGTTGGGCGGCACGATGATGAAAAAACTCACCGAATTGTTCGATGAGGATGCTGCGGCAGCCTGGGCGCGCAACTCGTCCGAGCGGGCAGCGGTGATTGGATGACAGCCTGTCTGGTTGCCTGAAATGGGCTTGGCAGAGGCTTGCAACGGGGTAGGGATATGGGGCCTGCTTAAAGCGGGTTCCGCTCAATCGTCGAGTGATGCTGCGATGATGGCTGGTTCCTGTCGCTGCAGCGGGCGGTTGTGTCGAAAATCGAGGCTGAAGACCGCACCGTAGCGCCCATTTGCGGCGGTGATGCTGCCGCCGAACTGCTGCATCATCGCCTGACACAGGGACAGCCCGAGACCGGTGCCTTCGCCCGGTGCCTTTGTGGTGTAGAACGGCTCGAACAATCGTTCGATCAGGCTCGCGGGCACGCCAGGGCCGGTGTCTTCCACTTCGAGCCGTATGGTCTTGGCTGTTGTGGTGCCACGCAACACGATGCGGCGGGCTGAACTGGGTGTTGCCCCCATGGCATCACGCGCATTGATCAGCAGATTGACGATCACCTGTTCGATTTGCACCTGTCGGGCGCGCACGGGCGGAAGATCTGCCGGGATGTCGACGGTCACCTCGATTTCGGCCTCGCGCAAGGACATGCCGGCAAGGCTGAGAGCACCGTTTGCCGCCACACCCAACGAGACGTCGATCAGCGGGCCATTATCGGCGCGGCCATACGCGCGCAGATGGCGGATGATGTCGGACGCGCGATCGGATTGGCTGACAATTGAACCGAGTTGTCGTGCCATCTCGGAGTCGGAGTCGGATTTGGGAATCAGCCCCTGTGCGATGGCAGCGGCGATGCCAATGACCGTCATGGGTTGGGTGAGTTCATGCGCGAGGGATGCTGAAATCTCCCCAAGCGTGGCCAAGCGGTTCTGCATGGCGGCATAGGCCGACATTTCGCGCTCGCGGCTGATATTGGTGATGGCGCCAGCGACATCGGCCGAGCCGTCGGCGTGCCGGCTGACGACAACGACCTCGTTGCGCAGCCAACTCATTGTCCCATCGGGGCGTTGGCAGCGATACTCAACCGCGGAGCGGCCTTCCCGCAGGGCGCGGGCGTAATTGCCTTCGACAAGATAGCGATCCTCATCAGGCAATAACTGCCAGGCAATGTCCTCATCGCTGAGCGACGCGGGCCGCCAGCCGGTGACCTCCTCGGTGTTTGGCGTGAGGTAGGCACGATAGAATTTGCCGGACGAGCTGATGCTTCCGCGATAGAGCATGGCCGGAGAGCAGGCGACCAGATCTTCCAGTTCTGCCCTGGCTGCGGATTCAGCGGCCGCCATGCGCTGTTCCTGCTCCAACTCAGCCTGGGCCCGGCGGCGGGTGATGATGACCAGCCCTCCCACCGTTGCCACCATGGACACCAGCAAGGCGATGACCGGGATGAAACGCAGTGATTGAGCGCGCGACGAGGCGGCGGCGATCAGATCGTTCTGCGAGAGCGTGGCGGCGATGACGAGGCCCAGTTCCGGCATACTGACAAAGGCAAAGTTCCCACCGTTTGAAGAGCCTGTTGGGCTCCATCCGCCGGTCAGCCAGCCACGATCGTTGTGATTGAACGCCATGACGGTTGCTGCGTCCGCATACCGAACGGGCGG
The DNA here is from genome assembly GCA_903924855.1 of uncultured Rhodospirillales bacterium. Classification (GTDB taxonomy): domain Bacteria; phylum Pseudomonadota; class Alphaproteobacteria; order Acetobacterales; family Acetobacteraceae; genus CAIQQQ01. Next base: position 2,929 of record CAIYCW010000148.1, read on the forward strand.
GGCCGGACCCACCAGCATTTGGGTGGCTGAGACCGGCAGGGATGTGAGGATGGCACCGTCCGACAGGCGCAGCAGGGATGCGGTGGCGTGATTTGGGAGAGCCACCTCGCTTGCCGTGGCCAGGACGTTGAGGTCGATTGTTGCGCGCAGGACCCAACCTTGAAGGTCTGGCATTAGACGCATGATATGCGCCACCTGACTTCCGGACCGGGTGCGCCAGGGCAGGCCAGGGCCAAGTTGTGGCTTTTCATCGATCGGGGCGCCGGTTGGATCCTCGCCGAGGGTGAAGGCAATCCTGCCAGATGCATCGAGGAGCGTGAGAGATCTGACACCGAGCGGGTTCTGATTGACCGCGTCCCGCAGGGCTTCCTGAACCAGGGATGCTGCGTTGGGTGCACAACATTGGGCTGTGCGCTGCCAGAGGCTGGCCAGTCTGACCAATGTATCAAGGCTGCCGAGCAGCGATCTCGTTTTATCGGCCAGAACATCGGTGGTGCGCTGCATGGAGATCTGGGCAAGAGCGTCGCTGTTGGATGCCTCGATGGAGATTTCGTGTTCGATCAATGGGATGGACAGGCTTGCGAGAAGCAATGATCCGCCGATCATGCCCAGGGCAAGTCGAAAAACGCTTCTGTCACGCGGCTTGCGGGGTGGCGTCTGGGGCGATGTCATCTGCGGACGCGGCTCTGCACCGCGGGTGAAAGTGATTTCAAGTCAGCCCCTTGCGCGACGTTGCGTGACGGTGATCACGCATGGACCAGCGCACGCCAGGCGATATCGGAGCGGCAGAAGCCCTCGGGCCAATCGATGCAGGACACGGCCCGATAGGCGGTGTCGCGGGCTTTGGCGATGCTGGGGCCGGTTGCGCATACGGTGAGGACGCGGCCGCCATTGGCGATGATATTGCCGTCACGAAGATCGGTGCCGGCGTGGAAGAGTGTGGCATCGGGGATGGCCTGTGCAGCGGCAAGGCCACGGATGACCGTGTTGCGCTTTGGATTGGCGGGGTAGCCGCTTGCCGCCATCGTCACGGCCACGGCGGCGGTTTCGTGCCACCGAAGGTCGAAATGCGCGAGCTCGCCATCCACGGCTGCCATCAGGGCTGCCAGCAGATCGGATTTGAGCCGCAGCATCAGGCATTGGCATTCGGGATCACCGAAGCGGACATTGTATTCGATCAGCTTCGGCCCGTCCTGGGTGAGCATCAGGCCGGCGAAGAGAATGCCGCGGAACGGGGTGCCCCGACGTGCCATCTCGACCAGAGTGGGGCGGATGAAACGGGCCATGACGTCGTTCTGCAGCTGATCGGTGAAGGCGGGGGTTGGCGAGTAGGCGCCCATACCGCCGGTGTTGGGACCGGTGTCGCCGTCTCCGACGCGCTTGTGGTCCTGGGCGGCGGCAAGCGGGATGGCGGTGGTGCCGTCGCACAGGGCAAAGAAGCTGGCTTCCTCGCCGATCAGGCACTCCTCGATGACGACGCTGGCCCCGGCATTGCCCAGGCTGCCGTCCTGCATGAAGGAGGTGATGGCTGCGATGGCCTCAGCTTCGGTTGTGGCAACGACGACGCCTTTGCCGGCGGCGAGACCGTCCGCCTTGATGACGATGGGGGCACCGCGTCTGTGGACGAAATCGATGGCGGATTGCGCATCGTCGAAGCGTTCCCAGGCGGCGGTCGGCACGCCGGCGGCGTCGGCGATCAGTTTGGTGAAGGTCTTGCTGCCCTCAAGGGCTGCTGCCGCGGCGGTCGGGCCGAAGGCCATGATGCCGGCCTGTTCCATGGCATCCACAATGCCGGCGACCAGCGGCGCTTCCGGGCCCGGCAGCACCAGGTCGACCTGGTTGGCCTTGGCGAAGGCCACCAGCTCGGGAATGTCGAGCACGCCGATGGGCAGGCATTCCGCCAGTTGGGCGATGCCCGGATTGCCCGGGGCGCACCACAATTTGGTCAGCAGAGGAGAGGATGACAGGGCATGGCACAGCGCATGTTCACGACCGCCATTGCCAACCACCAGAACACGCATGCGAGACTTCCTTCGTTCAACCGATCATCATGCCCGGGAATTTTATCGGCATGTGACTTTTCGCCAGACCCGGGCTGGCATAAGCCTGGGGCATGGATGATCACACAGGTAATATCCCGGAATACAGTGTCAGTGAAATCTCTGGCGCGGTGAAGCGCACCCTGGAGGGGGCGTTTGGCCGGGTGCGGGTGCGCGGGGAGATCACCGAGCTGAAGCGCTACCCGTCTGGACATATCTATTTTTCGCTGAAGGATGAGGGCGGCAAGATCTCTGGTGTGGTCTGGAAATCCTCGGTGGGACGGCTAGGGATGCAGCCCGAGAACGGGGTTGAGGTGATCGCGCAGGGCAAGATCTCGGCTTATGGCGATCGGTCCAGCTATCAGCTGATTGTCGAGCGGATGGATTATGCCGGCGCCGGGGCGCTGTTGGCGCGAATCGAGGCGCTGCGGCTGCGGCTTGCGGAGGAAGGCCTGTTCAGCGAGGCGCGCAAACGGGCGCTGCCGGTGCTGCCGCGGGTGATCGGCGTGGTGAGCAGCCCGCAGGGCGCGGTGATTCAGGACATTCGCACAACGATTCTGCGGCGCTATCCGACGCGGGTGATATTGTGGCCGGTGCCTGTGCAGGGCGAGGGGGCCGCGGAGCGGATCGCGGCGGCGATCACCGGGTTTTCGCACTTGCCGGAGGGGGGCGAGATTCCGCGCCCGGATGTGGTGATCGTGGCGCGGGGTGGGGGCTCACTTGAAGACCTGATGGCGTTCAACGATGAGGCGGTGGTGCGGGCGGCGGCGGCATCGTCCATCCCGCTGATTTCGGCGGTCGGCCACGAGACGGACACCACACTGATTGATTTTGCCTCTGACCGAAGGGCGCCGACGCCGACGGCTGCGGCGGAGTTGGCGGTGCCGCAGCGATCGGAGCTGGTGGCGGATCTGTTGCAGAAATCGGCACGGCTGACGGGCTCGCTTGGGCGGATGGTGCAGGAATGGCGTCTGCGGCTGGAGCGGGCGGAACGCGGTCTGCCCGATCTGGCATCGATCAGTGGGATGGCACGGCAGAGATTGGAGGATCGCGCCGGGCGGCTGGCGATGGCGTTGCCCAATCTGGTGCAAACGCGGCGCGTGGCACTGCAGGACCGCGGATTGCGGCTTCGGCTGGCATTGCCGCTGGTGGTCAGTGACCGGCGTGGCCGGCTGAATTTGGTGACCGAGCAGCTGCGCGGCGCTGGCCGGCAAATGCGGGCCAATCTGGCAGCGCAGGCCGGGCGAGTGACGGCGCGGCTGTCGATCTCACCCGTGCAGGCCAATCTGCGCCAGGCAGCATCCCGGCTGGAGGGGGCGTCGGCGCGGTTGGAATCGGTGTCGCACAAATCGGTGTTGGCACGCGGCTACGCGTTGGTGTTCGACAGCAAGGGCGGTGCGGTGACGCAGGCGGCCGGTGTGCTGCCGGGCGCTGCGCTGAAGTTGATGTTCCAGGACGGTGAAGTGGGTGTTGCGGTGCCAGGCGGCGCGCCGCGCCAGGGCCGGTTGGAACTCTGATTTCAGCGGGGGGAGTGCACGTCCCCCACCCGGCAGGCTGCCCCCGCACGCCGCCATGTCAGGCGGCGTGGTCCATGTCGTGCAGGAAGTCGCGGCAGAGGGCTGCGATCCCGGCGGCGGGTTGCGGCTTGCCGAAGAGAAAGCCTTGGGCCTGGCCGCAGCGCAGGGCGGACAGCAGGCGCACCTGATCTTCGGTTTCGACACCTTCGGCCGTGGTGGTCATGCCAAGGCGCTGGCACATATCGGTGACGGCACCGACGATGGCGTCGCAATCGTCCTGTTCGCCGAGCCCCATGACGAAGGAACGGTCGATCTTGACCTTGTCGAACGGGAAGCGACGCAGATAGCTGAGCGATGAATAGCCGGTGCCAAAATCATCCATCGCGATGCTGACGCCGAGATCGCGCAGGCGGTGCAGGATGACAAGCACGGCATCGGTGTCCACCAGCATGACGGTCTCGGTGATCTCCAGTTCGAGACGATGCGCTGGCAGGCCGGATTCCCTCAGCGCGCTGGCCACCGCCTCGACGAGATTGGGGCTGGAGAATTGGACAGCGGAGAGATTGACGGCGACCTTGACCGTGCTGGGCCAATCCATGGCATCACTGCAGGCGCGGCGCAGCACCCATTCGCCGATGGGCACGATGAGGCCGATCTCTTCAGCAAGCGGGACGAAATCGCCGGGTGAGATCAGGCCTTTTTGCGGATGCTGCCAGCGCAGCAGGGCTTCGAAGCCGCTGATCACGCCGGACTGCATGTCGATCAACGGCTGATAATAGACGTCGAGCTCGTTGGCGGTGAGCGCCTTGCGCAGATCCAACTCCATCAGACGGCGCAACTGCATGGCGGCGTCCATGGCGGGTTCGAAGCAGCGGAACCGGCCACGACCCTCTGCCTTGGCGCGATAGAGTGCCAGATCTGCATTCTTGAGGATTTCGTTGGCATCGTCACCATCCCCTGGGATGACCGCAATGCCGATGCTGGTGCCGATGACGATCTGATGGCCGCCGATCTCATAGGGCGCGCTCAGGATATCGATCAGTCTCGCCGCAAGGGTAACGGCATCATGGGGCTGATCGATGCTCGATTGAACGATCGCAAACTCGTCTCCGCCAAGGCGTGCGACGGTGTCGGTGGCACGCAGTTCGGCGCGCAGCCTCTCAGTGACCGTGCACAGCAGGGCATCTCCGATCGGGTGGCCGAGCGTGTCGTTGACGGCCTTGAAATGATCGAGGTCGAGGCAGAGGACGGCACAGCCCTCCCCCCTGATGGCGCGTGCCAGGGCGGCATCGAGGCGTTCATGGAAGAGCAGGCGGTTGGGCAGGCCGGTCAGAGCATCGTGCTGGGCCATGTGGGCAATGCGGGCCTCTGCCTGACGGCGTTCGCTGATATCCTCGATCGTGGCGAGCCAGCCTTCACCTGGCATGGTCTGGAAGCTGACGGAGAGTGACGAGCCATCGGGCAGATCGATCATCCGCGACGCACTGATCCCGCCATTGACCATGCCGCGCAGCAGGTGGGCAATGTGCTCGATATTGTCCGGATTGGCGGCGCGTTCATGGGCGCGTTCGAACATCATATCCAGGGGCAGGCTGGTCTCGATATCGGCCTCGGTGAGGTGAAACAGCATCAGGGCGCGCGGATTGGCGACGACGAGGCTGTTCTCAGCATCGAACATGCACAAAGCCTGGGTCATGTTTCGCAGGGCTGCGGCGAAGCGCAGATGCTGCTGCTGCAGGGCAGCGGCGACACGCTGGCTTTGTTGAGCCAAAGCAAGATCTGCCTCCGCATGACGTTTTGCCTGTTCGGCCCTGGCGCGATCAGCCTCCATGCGCGCTAGCGCCTGCTGGTTGTTGAACTGGCGCAGGATCAGGATGGTGTTGGCGATCACCACGAGTTCCAGCAGCAGCACAGCGAGACCCAGGGAGATGGCCTGTTTGCGCCATGTTGCCAGGGCGACGGTGAGCGGCCGTGTCGCCTCAATGCGAAGGCGGTATCCGATAACGCGGTGGGCGGCGCTGAGATGCTGCCCCTCCCCCATGATCGCCGGACTGCGGCCATGCGCGGCCGGCACGGAAGACGGCTCGCTGGTCGTTTTGGGGTATTGGATGAGGGGAAGTCCATCTTCTCGTTCCAGGGTGATGGTGGTCCCGGTGTCACCCACCGCGGTGGCATAGATCCGCTGGAAGAATGAGAGCTCCACCGCTCCCAGCAACAGGCCGAGAAAGCGGCCATCCTCCGCCCGGACGGCACGGGCGAGATAGATCGTCCAGGTGTTGGTGCCACGATTTTGGACGGGCTCGCTGATCACGCTGCGCAGGCCGGGCGTTGTGCTGAGCCGCTTGAAGTAGTCCCGATCGGCAAGATTGATGGCAGGAGTTGGCCAGAAGCGGCTGAAATTGATGAGCTTGCCGTCTGCGTTGATGGCGGTGATCGCGTCCAGCTGCGGGACGGCACGCACGCGTTCGCGCATATCGTCGTACATCGCGTGGGTGGCCATCAGGTCCTCGAAATCCTCGGGAGACTGAAGCGCATGCTCGTGCAGGCGCTCCAGCATGGAGGTCTGAAGCAGATCAACCGACTGGAAGGCCCGCTCCGCCTCATCGGCGAGCACATAGGACATCGATTGCAGGTCGTGCTGGTTGGTGGCGAGAGCCTGCTGGCGCAGATGCATGATCATCAGCCCTGCCCCGCCAATGACGGCCAGCCCCAGGGCAAGGCCACAGCCGATCAGGACACGGCGGGCCGAGGCGATGCGCCGCACACCGGCGCTGAAGGCGGCGGCCGTATGGTTGGTTTGGGCGTGACGGAATGGCATGAGAGAAATTCCACTTGCGGGGACCTTTCTCAAAATCAGCTAAAATTGTTAGAGAACCGCTAAAATTTACGGCTTTCGAGCGACGATCAAGGCTCCGGCCAGCGCCGATGCAGCCAGAGCCATTGGCCCGGTGTGTCGCGGATCCAGCGCTCCATGATTTCGTTGATGGTCGTGGTCAGTGCAAGAACATCAGCTTCGGGACGGCCGGTTCGGGCGATGTCCGGCAGTATTTCGACCGCGACCTCGAACCGTGCAGGACCACGGCGGATGACGCGGGCGGCCATGATTGGTGCGTTGAAACGCAGGGCAAAGCTTGCAGCGATTGGCGGGCTCATGGCCGGGATGCCGAAGAACGGCGCCTCGATGCCGTTATTCAACTTCTGATCGACCAGAATGCCCAGATTGCCGCTGCGACCAAGATGGGCGAGTGCGGCACGCGCGCCTTGGGTTCCCTTGGGGAATCCCGGCAGTGGGGTTGGCGTGGCGCCGTCGCGCAGGGTGCAGATGATGCGATCGACCAGGGGGTTCGAGGCGGCACGGTAGAAGTAGGCGAAACGCAGGCCGCATTGCTCGGCGACCAGACCCAGGATCTCCCAGTTTCCGATATGGGCTGTCACGTTGATGATCGGACCACCGCGTTTGGCGAGATCACGCACGATCTCTTCGCCGGTGATCGTCCATCCGGGACCGGGGCTGGACGGATCAGGCAGTCTGCGCAGTTTGGCGAGATGCGGAAACTCGGCCACTGTTTGGCCAAGATTGCGCCAGACATCGCGCAGGATCTGCTGACGTTGCGCGGCTGTCAGATGCGGCAGGACGCGGCGCAGATTGGCCTCCCCCACCTGGTTGACGGGAAGCATCGGGCCGATGAACGATGCGCATACGCCACAAAGGCGGGAGGCTGTGACGACCGGAATGCGGCTGATCAACCACAGCAATGCCCAGACCAGGACGGATTCGAGCCAATGTTGCAGGCTTGGTGCGCTCATGCTTCGGCCAGGGCGGTGTCCAGAAGAGTGTTGAGTGCGGCGTCATGCTGCCATTGGAGGGCCACGCGCAGGACTGAAATATCGTGGCGCCATGCCGGCGGCAGGCGGACGAAATCCTTGCTGGTTGTTACCAATCCGGCGTTCTCGGCAGCGGCCTGGGCGCGAAGGCCGCTCATGTCAGAGGCTTGGTAGGGGCGATGATCGGCGAAGGCGCGGGTTGCGATCGGAGCATGGCCGGCGGCGGTGAGGGTGTTGAAGAATTTGTCCGGCCGACCGATGCCGGCAAAGGCGATGAGCCGCGGTGGCAGAGACGCCAGATCGGACAGGTTTGGGACCAGTTCAGCCTGCAGCCGAGGCAATGCGGGCGGCAGCGCCTGGGCAGCACCTGTTCCGTCTGCCCCGATGAAGATGGCAGCCTTGCAGCGGGCGGCGGCACGGGCGGGTGTCTCGCGCAGCGGGCCGGCCGGGATGACATGGCCATTGCCGAACCCGACGCCGCCATCGATCACCAGAAGGTTGCAGGTCTGATGCAACGTTCGGTTTTGCAGCCCGTCATCCATCAGTAGCACGTCCGCACCGGCCGCAATGGCAAGGCGGGCGGTTGCGGCGCGATCGGCTCCGATGAAGGTGGGGGCCACGGCTGCCAGCAGCAGGGGTTCATCGCCGGCGCTGGACGCATCGTCGATGCCGGGCATGACCTGTCGCGGCCCATGTTTGGTCGCGCCATGGCCGCGGCTGAGAATGGCGGGCGTGCGGCCACGGGTGCGCAGCCGCTCGACGAGATCGAGCACAAGCGGGGTCTTGCCGGAGCCGCCGACGCTGGCATTGCCACAGCAGATCACCGGCACGCCCGATTTCCAGCCCTGACGTGCCACACGACGTGCCGTTGCGGCGGCGAACAGCCATGACAGCGGGATGAGCAAGGGCGACAGCAGCGCAGGGGGGTGCTGGCCCTGCTGCCAGAAGGCAGGCGGCATCATCGCCTTGATGCGGCCATGGCAATCAGGCGGGAGGCGACCAGTTCCGGCAATTCGCCGGCGCGATCGACGGCGCGGGACCCGGCCTCGCCCATGGCCTGCCGGGTTGTGGGTTCGAGCAGCATGCGGGCGACGAAGTCAGCCAGGGCCGCGGTGTTCTGCACGATTGTGAGGCCGCCGGCCTGTTGCAGGATTTCGACCGCATCCTCGAAATTTTCATGACGGGGTCCGATTGCAACGGCACAGCCCAGACGGGCAGGCTCCATCGGGTTCTGGCCTCCGCCCACGGTGAAGCTGCGGCCGATGAAGACGATATTGATGGCGCGATAGAACAGGCCAAGTTCGCCCAACGTGTCACCCAGCCAGATTCCACCAGGCGGCGGTGCCTCCCCCAGAAAGCGGCGGGTGAGCTGAAGGTCTGGCGCTTTGGCTGAGATTTCAGCAGCGATTGCGGCCCCTCGTTCAGGGTGGCGGGGAGCGATGACGGTGATCAGACCCGGGAAACGCGGTGCCAACAGGCGATGCACTTCAAGGGCGAGTTGCTCTTCCCCTGGATGGGTGCTGGCCGCGATCCAGCGGGGGCGATCCTGCATCTGGTATCGGATGCGACCGAGTTCGGCCTCGTCCACCGGCAGAGGGGGCGCTGCGAATTTTAGATTGCCAGGTGCGGTGACGTGCTTCGCACCGAGCGCGCGGAACCGCTCGGCATCCGCTTCTGTCTGCGCCTGAATTTCAACGAACATGCCGAGCAGTCGCTGCGCCACGCAGCGCAGCCGACGCCAACGCCGGAAACTGCGCGGTGACAGGCGGGCGTTGATCAGCAGCATCGGGATGCCGCGCCGATGGGTGGCGCGCAGCAGGTTGGGCCAGATCTCGCTCTCCACGATGCCGCCGGCCGATGGCTGCCAGAGCTCGAGGAAGCGCGCCACCCAAACAGGCACATCCAGCGGGATGAAGCGATGTTCGATCCAGCGCACCGCGTTCAACGCACGAATCCGCCGTTCGACGAGTTCGGCGGACGTCACCGTGCCGGTGGTGAGCAGCACGCGCATGCCGGGGCGGGCGATGATGCGTTCGACCACGGGAAAGACGGACAGCATCTCCCCCACGCTTGCGGCATGCAGCCAGATCAGCGGGCCGGGGGGGCGGATGGTGGCGTCACGACCGCGGCGTTCGGCGATGCGGCCGCGCATCTCCTTGCCGCGTTCCCCACGCTCGCGCAGCCAGCCACGCAGATAGCCCTGTGCCATGCGGGTGACAAAGGCATAAAGCCACAGAACGATCATCGACACAGCGATTGGGCCTCCGTGGAGACGCGATCAAGCGCTTCGGCAATTCTGGGCAACCATGCCGCGCCCTGATCATGCGGCACCAGGATCGGCGCACCACAGACCAGAACACCGCGGGCGAATGGCAAAGGCAGGATCATCCGATCCCAGCTCGGCAGGATGCGGCAGGGCGCGGCGCGGGCGGCGCAGGGCAGGACGGGTTGGCCAGAGAGGGCGGCAAGCTGTGCGACACCGGCGGCGGCGATGCGGCGCGGGCCACGCGGACCATCGGGGGTGATGACGACCTGGTGGCCGTGTTGCAGGGCCGACAGCAGGGTGAGCGCACCAGCGGCGCCGCCACGTTGCTGGCCGGCGCGTGCCGTGGAGCCGTGGGCCACGGACAGCCCGAAGCGGGAGATCACATCGCCGATGAAGCGACCATCCTTGTGGCGGCTCACCAGGACAAACAGCTTAAGGCCTGGGGTTGCCGCGCGGGCGCGGTTCCAAAGTTCCGGCATCAGCGGCAGATGTTCATGCCAGAAGGCCGCAATCACGGGCGCACCTGCTGCGAACGGCGCGAAATGCTCGGCCCCGACAATCGTCCAGCGGGTGGTCGCGAGCGCCCAACCCAGATAGCGGGCCAGCAGTGCTGCGAGAGTCCGTAACACGGCTGGATGGCGCAGCAGGCGTTTCAGCACGGCAGTCTGGGACTGGCATTCATGCGCGGGCGGTAGCATGCAGGGTTCGATGCGGCAATGCGTGATCGGGGGATATGACATGCGGATCATAGCGGGGGCGTGGCGCGGCCGGGTTCTGGTGGCGCCGCCGGGTCAGGCGACGCGGCCGACCTCGGAGCGGATGCGTCAGGCGCTGTTCGACATGCTGGCGCACGCCCCTTGGGCCGAGGGCGTGCTGCACCAGGCCAGGGTGCTCGATGCGTTTGCCGGCACCGGGGCATTGGGGCTGGAGGCGCTGTCACGCGGGGCCGCTCATGCCGCGTTTCTGGAGACTGATCGCGGTGCGTTGGCGGCATTGCGGGCCAATATCTTGGCGTGCAAGGCGGGCGACAGGACGGCCGTGATGGCGGCGAGCGCCATTGGCGCGCCGCGTGCGGCACAAGGTTCTGCCTGTTCGCTGGTGTTCCTGGATCCGCCCTACGGGCAGGCATTGGTGCCACGTGCGGTGCAGGCCTTGCTGCAGGCGGGATGGATTGCACCATCGGGCCTGATCGTGGCCGAAACCGGGACGGACGAGACGCTGGACCTGCATGCAAGCCTGGTGGCTGAGCGTCAGCACGGTGCGGCGCGGACCAGTTTCTGGCGGATGCCAGGATAGGGTCCGATGCGGTTGGACTCAGCCGCGCCGCCCAAACATTTTTTCAAGCTCGGCCTGGGTGAGGCGCAGAAAAGTAGGGCGGCCATGGCTGCAGGTGGCGGCACGTGGCGTCCGTTCCATCTGGCGCAGCAGGGCATCCATCTCGGCCTGGGCGAGCCTGCGGCCGGCGCGGATGCTGCCATGGCAGGCCAGGCGGGCGATGACCGCGTCCAGGCGGGCTTCCAGCGAGGTCGTCTCGTCCTGCTCGGCCAGTTCATCGGCAACGTCACGCAGCAGCGGGGCGGCCTGGGGATTGCCGAGCACGGCCGGCATGGCGCGCACCAGCAGGGCGCCCGGGCCGAAGCCCTCGATTTCGAGGCCCAGCTGGGAGAGTGAGGTCGCCTGATCGATCAGGCGCGCCACAGCGCTTTGGGGAAGTTCAACCACTTCCGGCAGCAGCAACGCCTGGCTGCGGACCGAGCCTGCGAGATATTGATCACGCAGGCTCTCCTGGGTGAGACGCTCATGGGCGGCGTGCTGGTCAACCAGGATCAGCGCGCCATCGGCAGCCACAGCAAGTATGTAGGTATCCAGCACCTGCGCCACCGCGGCGCCCAGCGGGTGATCCGACACGGGTGTGGCAACGGTCTCAAGCCGGCGGGCGGCGGGCTGGGCGTTGAGGTCCAGCCCGGAGCGGGACGGCCATGGCGGCGTGGCCTGACTGTGGGGGTCGTAGGGGTTCGTTGCAGCGTCATCCAACTGTCCGAAGCGGGCGACGCTGAGGGCGTTGGGCAGCGTGGTGCGCCGTGCGGCAGGCGACAGTGGAGCGGATGTCGCGGACAGGGGCTGCGGGATGCCTGTGGCAAAACTGGCTGAGGGCGCGATGGCGCCGGCGCCGCCGGACAGAGCGGCGCGGACGGCGCTGATCACCAGGCCGCGAATGGCGTCTGGCGCGCGAAAGCGCAGCTCGGCTTTGGCGGGATGGACGTTTACGTCAACATCCTCGAACGGGACGGTGAGGAACAGGGCGGCGATGGCAAAGCGGCCGGCGGCCACGCCGTCGCGGGTGGCCACGCGGAGCGCGGTGCGCAGCACCGGGTCGGTGACTGGGCGGCCATTGACCACCAGGATCTGCGCGGCCGCGGTGGCCTTGGTGATGCCGGGCGGCGCGATAAAGCCGCTGACGCTCAATTCCCCTCGCACGCCTGCGATCGGCAGACGGCAGTCCGACCCGAGCAGGGCTGCAACGCGCGCCTGATCCTGCTGCGCTGGCAGATCGAAGATGGTGCGTCCGTCGATTTCCAGCGCGAAGGCGACATGCGGGGCGGCGATGGCAAGGCGGGTGATGGCGGCTTCGAGCGCGTCTGCCTCGGCACGGGGAGATTTGAGGAATTTTCGCCGTGCCGGGGTGGCGAAGAACAGGTCGCGCATCTCAACCCGAGTGCCTGTTGGGCCGGGGGCCGGGCGGACCGGAGACAGCACGCCGCCCTCCAGGCGGATCTGGTGGGCGTGACCGTCGGATGAGAGATTGTCGTGCGGGCGCGAGGTGATCTGCAGCCTGGCCGCAGCGCCGATGCTGGGCAGGGCCTCGCCACGAAAGCCAAGCGAGGCGATATGAACCAGGGTCTCGTCGGACAGCTTGCTGGTGGCGTGGCGCTGTACGGCGAGTTCCAGCTCGGTGGCCGACATGCCGATCCCGTCATCGGTGACCTCGATGCGGTCGATGCCGCCGCCATCGATGGCGATGCGCAGCCGCGTGGCGCCGGCATCCAGCGCGTTTTCGACCAGTTCGCGGGCGGCGGCGGCCGGGCGCTCGATGACCTCACCAGCGGCGATGCGGTTGATGGTGGCTTCGGTGAGTTTGCGGATGCGGCTCAAGACTGGGTCTGGGGTGTGTTGTGCAACGATCTGGCGCTAGGTCTCGCCGCGCAGACTGCGGAAGCGGCGGATCAGGGCGCTGGTGGAGCCATCATGCGCGCCATCTTCTGCGCCGGGGTTAAGATCGGGCAAGAGAGAGCTGGCCAGTGCTTTGCCGAGTTCGACACCCCATTGGTCGAACGAATTGATCCCCCAGAGCCAGCCCTGCACCGCCACCTTGTGCTCGTAAAGGGCGATCAGCCGACCCAGGCTGAAGGCATCCAGCCGCGCCTGCAGGATGGTGACGCTCGGCCGGTTGCCTGGAAACACACGATGCGGGGCGATTGCGGCGATCTCCGTGGCGCTGGCACCCTTTGCTGCCATCTCCTGTTCCACCTCGGTGAGGGACTTGCCGCGCAGCAGCGCTTCGGATTGGGCGAAGGCGTGGGCCGCCAGGATGCGATGCGCCTCCGGACGGTCATGGTCGGGGTTGGCCGCGAGGATGAAATCAACCGGGATCATCTGGGTGCCCTGATGCACAAGCTGCATGAAGCTGTGCTGGGCGTTGGTGCCGGGTTCGCCGAACAGCACGGGGCAGGTGGCGTGCGGCACCGGCAGACCATCAAGGCCTGTGGATTTCCCGTTGCTCTCCATTTCGAGCTGCTGGAGGAAGGCGGGGAAGCGGCGCAGCCTGTCGTCATAGGCGAGCACGCAATGGGTGCGGCATCCCCAGGCATGGGTGTGCCAGATCCCCACCAATGCGAGCAGCACCGGCAGATTGACGGCGAACGGCGCTGACCGGAAATGGCTGTCCATGGCGGCGGCGCCGCGCAGCAAATCGGCAAATTTGTCCCAACCGGCGGCCAGGGCGATGGAGAGGCCGACCGGAGACCAGAGAGAGAAGCGACCGCCCACCCAGTCGCGAAAGCCGAACATGCGTTCGACCGGGATGCCGAAGGCGGCCACCGCCGGCGCGTTGGTGGACAATGCCACGAAATGCTGGGCCACCGCCGCCTCGCCCAGAGACGCCGTGAGCCAGGCCCGCGCCGCGCGGGCGTTCTCGGCGGTCTCCTGGGTCACGAAGGTCTTTGATGCCACCACGATCAGTGTGGTGGCCGGGTCCAGCCCGCGGGTGGCTGCGGCAAAATAGGTGCCGTCGACATTGGAGATGTAGCGGACGTCCAATCGCGCCCCGTGCGCCATGGTGAGCGCCTCTGACACCATGGCGGGTCCGAGATCTGAGCCACCGATGCCGATTGCCAGCACATGGGTGAACACGGCGCCGGTTGTGCTGCGGATGATGCCCTCATGCACAGCGCTGACAAAGGCATGCATGCGAGCCAGCTCAGCGGATGCGATCTGGGACGCGTTGTCCCGCCCGCCAGGCAGGACAGCCGTGAAGCCGGCCTGCGGGCCGTCTCGCAGCGCCATGTGCATGGCGGCCCGCCCTTCGGTGGCGTTGACGGCGGCGCCGTCGAACAGGCGGTCGCGAAACAGGTTGAGAGAGCTGCTGCGCGCCAGCCCATGCAGGGCTGCGAGCACCTCTGCAGTGATCGATGTTTTGGAAAAATCGATGCTGAGGTCATCGAGCGACACGGTGAACTGCGCTGCACGGGCAGGGTCAGCTGCGAAAAGCGCGCGGATATCGTCGGCACCGGGACGTGTGGCCAGGTTTGCCAGATTGTCCAGGGCAGCAAGACGTGGGTTGGACAGGGGGGAGACGGTATCAGGTGGCACAGGCTTCTCCCGCAACGGCGTTAGAGACAGCCACGCCGTTCTTGAGTGAGCGGGGCTGCTGTCAGCTCACCAAAGTGTAGCGGCGATGTGCGCCTGCCCCAAGCGTCTGTCCGAACAAAGTCGCACACATAATTGCGAGTTATCAGCTATTTCAGCCGCCAGCGTAAGTGGCGCACAAAATTCACGGATAATAGCTGCAAGGATCAGTTTCCGGATCGACAGCACTGACCCGACAGCAGTCAAGCCCAAGAAGATCAGAAGATCGAATCAAGGATTGATTTGTGGGCATTCGGCTGAATGATCGGCGTATCGCCGCTTTCGGCCGAACGGCCAAGGGCAGCGTTCTCGCGCAGGCGTTTGGCCTCGGCGGACGAGTCAACCACGATGCCCGGTGCAGGCTTTGACTTCCAGAACATCAGGCGATCGGTGATGCTGGTCTGTTTGGCTTTCGCTTCGGCTTCCTGATTGACCAGCGCCCGAACCGATGGATCGGCTTCCGGCCCGGCGGCGCCGAGCAGGGCCTGTTCGCCCGAGCTGCGCGCGGTTGGCTGCCCGTTTGCAAGGGCGGTCTGCGGCACCAGAGCCTGTTCGGCGGCCTGGCGGGGGCTGACCTCCTGCGGGCGGGTTGCACCAGGGGTGGGTACGGGCAGGCGCATATCCGGCGGCATCGACAGCGGTGCCCGGGTGGTGACGGTGAACTCATCCGGTGCGGTGCGGGTCAGCCCGATGTCCTGGAACAACGTGTCTCCGGTGCCGCATCCGGCCAGGCCGAGAAGGGCCAGCATGGAGGCGGGCAGGAGGGCGTGGCGGATCGTGCGAGCGGATTTGGTCATGAGCCCTCCTTAGCGCTGCCATGCGAGCGGGGCAAGTCGCGCTGCGATGCGCGGGCGCTGTCGAACAGCAGGGCGGCGACCCCGCAGACAATGGCAGCGTCGGCCACGTTGAAGACATACCAGGAATAGCCGAAGGCGTGGGCGTGGATGAAATCCACCACGGCCCCGAAACGCAGACGATCGATGACATTGCCGACCGCACCGCCGGCGATTGCCCCGATGGCGATCGCGGTGATCCGGTTCTCCGCCCGGCGCAGCCAGACAAACAGCGCCAGCACCACAGTGGCGGCAACGGCGGCCAGCACCCAGGACGAGGCTGCGCCCAGGCTGGTGAGCAGGCCGAATGTGACGCCGCGGTTCCAGACCATGGTGAAATTCAGCACAGGCAGGATGGCGATCGAGCCGATCTCCGGCAGGTTCAGGCCGTAGAGCATCCAGGCTTTGCTGGCCTGATCGGCCAGCAGCACCAGAAGGGCCGCCAGACTGCCGAGCCCGATCATGCGCCGTTCACCCGACCACCGCTTCGCAGCGACGGCACAAGCCGGGATGGGCCTGGCTTTGGCCCACTTCCGGCAGCACGCGCCAACAGCGTTCGCATTTGGTGCCGGGGGCAGCGTCTACCTTCATCGGATGATAACTGTCATCGTCCAACAATACTGTGAAACTAGAAACAATGGCCAGTTCAGCCCAATCCTCTTCCGTCAGAAGTTCGCTTTCGTTGGATTTTGGAACAGACACAGCAGCTTGCAAGGACGATTTTAGTGCACCAGCTCTCCGCCCATCTTCAAGGCTATTGGTAATTTTCCTTCGAAATGCTCTGATCAACTCCCAGCGTGCACCGAGCTCGGCGTTGGACCAGGTCTGCGGCAGGTCGGGGAGAGTTTGCAGATGCACGCAGCTATCTTCGCCAAAGCGCGCAGTCCAGGCTTCGTCGGCGGTGAAGACGAGCACGGGGGCCAGCCAGATGCACAGGCAGCGATGCAGATGGTCGAGCACCGTGCGTGCGGCACGGCGGCGCAGGCTGGTGGTGGCGTCGCAGTAGATCGCGTCCTTGCGGACGTCGAAATAGAAGGCCGAGAGGTCTGTGCTGCAGAACACGTGCAAGGCCGGGATCAGGCCGGTCCAGTCGTAGCTGGCATTGGCAGTGCGATACTGCGCGTCCAACTCGGACAGGCGGTGCAGGATGTAACGCTCAAGCTCCGGCATCTCGGTGACATCGACGCGTTCGGCCTCGGTGAAGCCTGACAGCGAGCCCAAGATCCAGCGCAGCGTGTTGCGGATGCGGCGGTAGAGCTCGGCCTGCTGTTTGAGGATCTCGGGGCCGATGCGCAGATCATCCGCGCTGTCCGAGTTCATCACCCACAGGCGCAGAATATCGGCGCCGTATTTGTCGGTGACCTCCTGCGGGGCGGTGACGTTGCCGAGCGACTTGCTCATCTTGCGGCCCTGCTCGTCGAGGACGAAGCCGTGGGTGAGGATGGCCTTGAACGGCGCGCGGCCGCGTGTGCCGACGGCTTCGAGCAGGCTGGAATGGAACCAGCCGCGATGCTGGTCCGAGCCTTCCAGATAGAGATCGGCCGGCCAGGGCAGGCCGCGCGCTTCGAGGGTGAAGGCGTGGGTGCTGCCGGATTCAAACCAGACATCGACGATGTCCATCACCTGCTCATAGGCGGCGGGGTCACGATCGTTGCCGAGGAAGCGGGCTGGGCTCGAGGAATACCAGGCATCCGCCCCTTCGGCGGTGAAGGCCTCGACGATGCGGTCCATCACCGCCTGGTCGCGCAGCGGGATACCGGTGGCCTTCTCCACGAAGACCGGGATCGGCACGCCCCAGGCGCGCTGGCGGCTGATGCACCAGTCTGGACGGCTGGCGATCATGGCCCCGATGCGGTTGCGGCCCTGGTCCGGCACAAACTGCGTGGCGTCG
>CAIYCW010000149.1 GCA_903924855.1 uncultured Rhodospirillales bacterium
CTCCCGCCGGATCAGCCGGTAGGTGCCGACCACCGATTCGGGGCCTTCGCCCATCTGATGGTCCACCACCAGAAGGTGATCCGCCACGGCGTCGAAGGCGTCGATGTCGCGCCGACTGATGGCGGCGGCGGGGTCGGGGACGGCGCCCATCTCCTCGTAGAACACCCGGTAGCGCAGCGCGTAGGAGGCATCGAGATCGGCTGCCGTGGTCGCCAGGCGCACCCCCAGATGACCACCGCGCAATTCTTCGAAACCACCGTTGATTGGCGGCGCTGGGGGAATCTGGTCGGGCATTGAAGGGTCCGGTTGTGTCATCGCGCGGCGCCGCGGTGACGGGGAGAAGGGGAAGCGATCCGGGATGTATCGCTAGACTGAATCGACCGGGATGTCGTGTCAGAAAAGGGCATGTGCGCCGATACGTCCGCTTTCAGCCCGGCAGGACCGGTCTGGGTGGCGCTTTGGGCGGCCAGTTTGCGGCCGAACAGTTCGAGGCGGGCGGAGACCAGATCGAAGCCCAGCCTGGCCGCGATCTCGCGCAGCAGCGCCTCATGGGCGGGTTCCTCGAACTCGATCACCCGTCCGCTGTCCACATCGATCAGGTGGTGGTGCTGGCCGTGTTCGGCCGGTTCATAGCGCGCGCGGCCGCCACCGAAATCGCGGCGTTCCAGAATGCCGTTCTCTTCCAGCAGGCGCACGGTGCGATAGACGGTGGCGATGGAGATCCGGTTGTCCAGTGCTGCGGCGCGGCGGTAGAGCTCCTCCACATCCGGATGGTCGCCAGGCTCCGACAGCACGCGCGCGATGATGCGGCGCTGGCCGGTCATTTTCAGACCTTTGTCGATGCACAGACGCTCGATCCGGCTTTCCATCAGCCCCCCACTCCATGCAGCCGGTGCACGCGACGCGCGCCTTGCACGGGCAAGCCTATTGGTGCGCGCATGGAAGCCCCGCCGGCCAACGCGCTGGCGTAGCCGATATGGGATGCCGCTGTCCAATCCGCAGGGCGGGTCTCCGGATGGAGACCTTGTGGGCGCCGTGCCGGGATATCAGGCTTTTGGCTTGGCAGGGCCCCGTCCGGCGCCACGGCCCTGGGTGCCGAGGCCAATTTTTTTTGCAAGCGAGGAGCGGTGCTCGGCGTAGTTGGGGGCCGTCATCGGGTAATCGGGCGGCAGACCCCAGCGCTCGCGATACTGATCGGGCGTCATGTCATAGGCGGTCTTGAGATGGCGCTTGAGCATTTTCAGCTTTTTGCCATCCTCCAGGCAGACGATATGATCCGGGAAGACGGATTTCTTGATGGGCACTGCCGGCACCAGCTTTTCCGCCACCGGTGCCGGTGCTGTCTCGGCGCCGGTCAGGCTGCGATACACGCCGCGGATCAGTTCCGGCAGCAGTTCCGGTTCGACGTGATTGCGCCCAACATGCGCGGAGACGATCTCTGCGGTCAGTGCGAGCAGTTCAGCATTTCGAGCCGGATCAGCCATGTTTTTTCTGTCTCCAGAGGGATCTTCCCATCATTGTTCGATGATGGACTTATTCGATATAAAGAGCGTCTTTTGCGTTTCGCAAGTCACAGCTTTTTTGTATGCGGGATAACGAATGCAGCAGACGCAGATGCCGGTTGAGCCTGATGCAACGCTGGACATCACCGCCGATGTCTGCCCGATGACCTTCGTGCGCACCCGCCTGGCGCTGGATCGCCTGCCGTCCGGCGCCACGTTGCTGGTTCGCCTGCAGGGCGAGGAGCCGCTGCGCAACGTGCCGCGCAGTGCCGAAAGCCTGGGGCATCGTGTTGTTCATTCCGAGATTGAGGCAGCGGGGGCGACGCGGCTCTGGATCACCAAGGGCTGAGTGTTCAAGCTGGATGCAAAATGGCCGGCATGACGCCATGCCGGCCGGATCGGGGGCCATATGCAGCGCGTCACCATCACCATCGAGGAAGAGTTGCTGGCCGAGATCGACGCGCTGGTGGAGCGGCGGGGCTATCAGAACCGCTCCGAGGCGCTGCGCGACCTGGCACGCTCCGGGCTGCACCGGGCCGAGCCGCCTGATCCGGAGGCGCCCTGTGTTGCGGCGCTGGTCTATCTCTATGATCACGCCAAGCGCGATCTGCCGCGCAGCCTGACGCATGATTATCACGACCATGTGCATATGGCGGTCTCGACGTTGCATGTGCATCTGGATGCCGGCAGCTGCCTGGAGGTGGCGGTGCTGCGCGGTGCCGCCGGAACGGTGCAACACATGGCGGATCATGTGATCGCCGAACGCGGTGTGCGCTATGGCCAGCTGGTGATGCTGCCGCAGGATGCGGGAAAGGTGTGACGCCGCATCACGCCTCAGTGGAAGACGACCGGCGCCACCTTTGCCACACAGTCGATGTTCAGCGCCGCATCCGGATCGCGCATGAACTGTGTCACGATATCGGCTCCGCACGGCGTTGATTCCTCAACATCGTGGCCGACATTGGGGAAGGTGATCAGCCTGGCCTTCGGACCCAACCGATCAGCGGTCAGCCGGGCAAAGATCGGCGGGGTGATCGGGTCGATCTCGCCTGCCAGCAACAGCGTGGGAATGGCCGTGTTCAGCGCGATCTCGCCAGGCTGGCCCGGTGTGATCCAGTTGCGGCAGATGCCCTGAAGGCTGAACGTGACGGGGCTGCCATCCTGCGTGCGGTCCACCGCCTGTGCCTGCAGGCTCGGCCGGTCCCGGCATTCGACGACCGCGTTGTCGCCCCAGGATGTGGCGAGGAATTGCTGCAGCTGATGGCCGACCACGGGGCGCAGGAATGTCGTGTCTGCGTCATGAACAGCCTGGATCACCTTGGGCAGGTAGGCCAGCAGCGGGCGGAAATACAGGGATTGATTGACCACGATCCTGAACGGAATCGGGCTGAGGCTCAGCTGGTAGAAAGGTGTCAGCGGAATGGTGAGCGGCGTCTGTGCCAGCCGATCCATCGTCTCCTGGAAGATTTTCGGCAGATCGGGATGGGCGGTGGCGCAGGCCGGATCGCCGGCGCAGGCGCGGAACATCGCGCCCAGCGCCGCGTCGAAGGTCTGCGCGCGCGACAGCGGCAGCGGGTCAGGCGGATAGACCGAGTCGAGGATGACGGCGCGCAGGGTTTCGGGATGTCGTGCCTGCAGCGTCATCGCGACTTCGGTGCCATAGGAGCGGGCATAGACATTCCAGCGCGCGATGCCGAGCGCCTGGCGCAGAATCTCGATGTCGCGCACCGTGACGCTGGTGCCGAACCAGGAGGGCTCGATGCCATCGCGGGAAAGTGCCTGCTGACAGTCGGCGTAGGTTGCATGCCAGGCCGCCAACATCTCCTCTGTGCGTCTCGGGCGCGCGATCACGTCAAGCTGGTCCTGGGCCAGGTTGGGACACAGGGCCGGCTCGGATCGGCCGCTGCCGCGCTGATCGAGCAGGATCAGCTCGCGGTTGCGCGCGATGTTGGCGCTTTCGACACGGGCGATCTGGGCTGCCTGCGCTGTGAGTGGCGAGCCGGGCCCGTCATGGATGAACAGCACCGGTGCAGCGCCTGGCTCCTGCAGCCTTGGATGGATGATCACCACCGCCAGGGCAAAGACCCCTTCATCCGGATGGTCATGATCGCGCGGGACGGAAACGGTGCCGCATTGCAGCCTGGATGCGACATCGGGTGCTATCCCTTGCAGGTCGCATGCTGTCTCCTGAAAGGCCGGGCCGGTCCATGGCGCCCGCCCTTGGGTCTGCCCCTGGCAGCCGGTTGCCATTGCGCAGACCAGCAGGCACAGCCAGGGCAGCATTTGGCGGATCGGGGTGGTTTTGCGACTCGCTCCGGCAGACATCATCGAAATCGTCCCATTGGTGTCCTGCCGAACAGCTTAGGTCAGGTGCGTGTTGCCTGGAACCTGGGGCGACGGTGACAGGTCAGCCTTCAGCACCAGGGCGTTGCTGCCGTCGGCGTAATAGGATTTTCGCAGGCCGACCTGGGTGAAGCCCAATCCGGCATAGAGCGCCCTGGCCGCGTGGTTGTGTTCGGCCACCTCCAGCAGCATCGCCGCAGCGCCCAGATCCTGGGCGTGTTGCATCGCCTGGGCCATCAGGCCAGCGCCGATGCCGAGCCTGCGGGCGAGTGGCAGCACGGCGAGGGTGATGATCTCCGCCTCGTCCGCCGCGACCCGCGCCAGCACGAAGCCGTGCTCATCGGCGAGCCAGGCGAGGCTGCCGGGCAGCGCCAGGATCTGGCGGAAGGCCTGCTCGTCCCAGCGTTCGGCTGGCGGGAAGGCCTGGGCGTGCAGGGCCGCCAGCAAGGGCGCATGGGCCAGGCTTGCCGCGATCAGGCGCATGGACGCGGGATCATTGGGGCAGAGGCTGCGGGCGCAGCCCGCCGGGCGGCAGGCTGGCCTCGGGCGGATCGACGTAAAGCGGCTGGGCGGCCAGCGGTGGCAGTTCTCCGTTCAGGCGGCGCAGGCCGACCCTTGCCACGTGGCGGGCCAGGGGCTGTCTGGCGTCGGTCAGCATCATCGTGGCACCCCTTGCGGCCAGACGCGCCACCAGATCGGCCGCGGCGTCGCCGGCGACCGCGATGGGGCGGGTTGGCGTCTCGATCGCTGTCAGCTCGATTGCGGCAAGCGTTGCGTCCCGATCGAGGAAGATGCGCCCGCGCCTGCTGTCGATGGCGGTCCACAGCGCGAAGCCGGGCGGCAGATGCACGGCTTCGGCCAGGGCTTCCGCAACCGTGACACCCAGCACCGGGCAGAGCCCGGCGGACAGGCCGTGCGCCAGCGCCAAGGCGGCGCGCAGGCCGGTGAAACTGCCAGGGCCCGTGGTGACGGCGATGGCATCAGGGTGTGGGCCATCGCCGAGCACGTCCCGCGCCATCCGCGGCAGTTGGTGGTGGTGGCCGCGTCCGCCCGGCAGGCAGATTTCGGCCAAAACGGCGCCGTCTTCCAACAGCGCCACCGAACACCAGGCCAGGGCAGCATCAAGGGCGAGAATGCGCATCCGGCAAGGCTACTCAACTGCGGGCGGGGCATCTAGTCTGTGCCGACACATGCCAGGATCTCCGATGAACGATGTGCTGATCACCGCCGGCCCTTTCAGCTTTCCGGCCCGCTTCGAGGATGCGTTGGCGCCCAAGACCTGCGCGCGGTTCCGCCAGCTGCTGCCGTATCATGAGCGCATCATCCATGTGCGCTGGAGTGGCGAATCCTGTTGGATTCCGCTGGGCGATCTCGATCTGGGGCTGGGTTATGAGAACCACACCAGCTTCCCGGCGCCGGGGCAGATCCTGCTCTATCCGGGCGGCATCAGCGAGACCGAGATCCTGCTGCCCTATGGCAGCGTGTGTTTTGCCAGCAAGGTGGGGCAGTTGGCCGGCAACCATTTTCTGACGGTGACCGGCAATCTGGAGAACCTGGCGAAGCTTGGGAAGATGACGCTGTGGGAAGGCGCGCAGCACATCAC
>CAIYCW010000150.1 GCA_903924855.1 uncultured Rhodospirillales bacterium
ACCGGCCGGTCAGCACCCCTATGCCGTCAGAGATAGACTGACGCAGGTCCAGGACCGCTGGTCCTGGTGGGTCCAGGGTGAAACCCTGGTCCGGCCGAAGGCCATCCCCCCCCACAGCTTCAGCCTGGCCAGTCGAAATCCAGGAACGACACATGGGCGGCGACGACGTGCCAGGTGGTGCCGGTTTTGATCCAGGTCTGCATCTGCCGTCCGGTGCGTCCGCTGCCGCGGCGGCGGAACAGGGTGCTGGCGGTGGCGGTGTGGGTTCCGAAGGTGGTGATGACGGTTTGTGCCAGTTCGCGCACCAGGTCGGTGTTGGGGCGTGCGGTGCGGAAGCTGCGGATTTCGTCGATGCCGTAGAGGTTTTCCGACTGGCCGTAGCGGATGGTGTTGGGGCTGTCCCAGAACAGCTCGTCCAATGTTTCGGTGTCGTTGACGATCAGGGCGGCTTCATAGCGGGCGAAGGCGGCGCTGACTTCGGCGTGGATATGGGGAAGGTTGATGTCCATGGGGTCCGTCAGGCGAAGTTGGGGGCGATGGGGGCGCGGCACAGCCCGGCTTGTTCCAGGGCGAAGGCGGCGCGGAACAGCTTGTCCTCGGCCCAGGGTGCGGCGATGAGCTGGACGGCCAGCGGCAGTTGGCCTGCTGCGTTCTGGATCGGCGCTGCGATCACCGGCAGGCCGATGGCACTGATCGGTTGGGTGTATTGGCCGAAGCTTGCGCGCAGCGGCAGGGTTTTGCCGCCCAGTTCAATGCTGGCCTGGCCGATCGGCATGGCGGTGGCAGGGGTGGCGGGAGCGATCAGAATATCCCAGTTGGCGAACACTGCCATCGCCTGGGCGCGGTAGTGGCTGCGCACGCGCTGCGCGTGGGTCACCCATTGGGCGGGCAGCATGGCGCCTGCGATCAGGCGGTCCCGGGTGAGGGGTTCGAAATCGGCCTCACGGCTGCGCAGATCGGCCAGATGCTGGTTGGCGCCTTCGCAGGCGGTGATCAGAAAGGCGGCGGCGCGGCCTTCGGCGGCAAGCGGCAGGGTCACGGTGGCCGTGGCGCCGAGGGCGTGGGCCACCTGGTCGGCCGCGTGCTGCGGTTCGGGCTGGCTTGCCTCGGCGAAATAGCCGCCGAGGCGCGCGATGCGCAGGCCGCCGACGCCACTGCCCGAAAGCGGCGAGACCGGCTGAAAGCCATGCCAGGACTGGGCCGGATCATGCGGGTCCTGGCCCTGCATCGCCTCATAGGCCAGTGCCAGATCGGCCACGCTGCGGCTGAACGGGCCCACATGATCAAGGGCCGGCACGAACATCACGGAGCCTGCGCGCGACAGCCGGCCATAGGTGGGTTTCAGCCCCCAGATGCCATTGTTGCTGGCCGGCACCCGGATCGATCCGTTGGTGTCGGTGCCGAGTGAGATGGCAACGAGGCCGGCCGCCACCGCGGCACCGGATCCGCCGGAGGAGCCGCCAGCGGAGCGGCTGAGATCGTGCGGATTGCGGCTCGGGCCGTAATGGCTGTTCTCGGTGGTGAAGCCGTAGGCGTATTCATCCATGTTCAGCGCCGCCACGCAGATGGCGCCAGCGCGTTCCATGGCGGCCACCGCGTAGCCATCCCGGGTGGCGGGCGGCTTGTCGCGCTCGATGATGCTGCCGGCCAGCGTGGTGATGCCCTGAATATCCCACAGGTTTTTGGCGGCGAACGGCACGCCGTCCAGTGGGCCGAGATCTTCGCCGGCGGCTCTGCGGACATCGAGTTCCTGAGCGCGGGCGATGGCGCGGCCGGTGAGGATGTCGGTTGCGGCGTTGACCGTGGTGTTGTGGGCGGCAAAGCGCGCCAGAGCCGCTTCGGTTGCGGCAAGGGCGGTGATCTCGCCGGATTTGATCCTGGCCGCCAGCGCGTGGGCGGAGAGCTGATGCAGGCTCATGCGACGAACACCGCGGCCGGTTCGGCATGGGCCGGCACCTCGGCCTGCAGCGCGGGCAGGCCCACGCGGATCACCAGGGCAAAGGCGCCGGCGATGTCCGCCAGGCGTTCGGGCGGCAGGTCGAAGCCCATGGCGGGGGCTACGGCTGTCACATAGGCAAGGCTGTCGAAGTGATCCGGGTCGATCATGGAAGACTCTGCTCTGCTGATGGGGATTGGGATTGCAGAATTCAGGCCAACAGCCGGCGCAGCTTGCGGATGGCCGAATCAGGCGTGGTGAGCACCGGCTTGCCGGTCGCCGCCGCCACCGCATCGGCCGCGCGGGCCAGGCTGAACTGCCCCAGCGCGATCGCATCGCAATCGGCCAGGGCCATGGCCGCCTTGGCCGCCAGCCGGTCATGTTCCGCGCCATCGCCGGCATCGAGGGCGGCCAGTGCGCCGTCGGCGTTCTTGGTGGCAACAGGCCGGCCGAATTCCCGCGGCAGGCTGACAAGGGAGGCCGGGAAGGTGGCGAGCAGGCCGATTTTCTCGTAATCGGCGGCTTCCTCGATCATCGCCTCGTTGGGTTTCAGCACCGGCATGCTGGAGAGTTCGGCGGCGCAGGCCTCGATACAGGGGCCAAAGGCCGAGCAGGTGAACAGAATTCCGGCAGCGCCGCAGTCCCGCGCGTAGCGGGCCAGCGTGAGGAAGCGCGGCGTCATCTGGTCCAGCGTGGCGCCTGCGGCAAGGTCGGCGGAGAGGCTGTCATCGAGCAGGTTGGCAAGCGTCGGCTCCGGCCAAAGCCGGGCAAAGGCCGCGTTGATCGGCACCACGGAGTGGCTGAGCGCGTGGATGAGGGCGATGCGCATGGATGTCTCCTGTAAGGCCGCTTCGGACCGGCTGGGGGTGGTGCTTGCGCCTCTGATCGGGCAGATGACGCGCAACATTGATTTTGCCTGCAGATTAGCCGCAAGCCTGTCGCGAAGGACACACGCAAGATGCTGAAAAATCTCTACAACAAGGTTCTGGCGCTGGCCGCCTCGCCGCGCGCCGAGTTGTGGCTGGCGGCGATCGCGTTTGCGGAGAGCAGCTTCTTCCCGATCCCGCCGGACACGCTGCTGCTACCCATGGCGTTGGCAAAGCCGGAACGCGCCTGGCGCTATGCCGCCATCTGCACGCTGGGCTCGGTGGTGGGCGGGCTGCTCGGCTATGCGATCGGTGCCCTGCTGTATGACAGCGTGGCCCTGCCGCTGCTGAACTTCTACCACTACACGGTGGCGTTCGAGGCGTTTCGCCAGCGCTTTGCCGAAAACGGCGTCTACATCATCCTGCTCAAGGGTCTGCTGCCGATCCCGTTCAAGATCGTCACCATCGCCTCCGGCGTGGCGGGCGTCAGCCTGCCGGCTTTTGTTGCAGCCTGCATCGTCACCCGCGGCGCGCGCTTCTTCCTGGAGGCGGCCCTGGTGTGGAAGTTCGGAGACTCGGTGCGCCATTTCATCGAAACCCGCCTGATGCTGGTGACGTCACTGGTGGCGGTGGGCGTGATCGGCGGGTTTCTGCTGCTGAAGTTTGTGTGACACGTGGCCAGCCGGCGACTGCGGCGGAGGCACCGCGCGCGTCCGCCCCACGACGAGTGACAACAGAAAAGGCGCCTGGATTGCTCCAGGCGCCTTTTTTGGTGTCAGACGGCGGTCCTCAGTGGCTGGACGCCCCCGAGGCACCGATGCCGGTCTGCGAGCGGACATATTGGGCGTCGAAGCCCGCCTTGTCGGTCGCGGCCCGGGCCGAGCTGTCGGTGATCGAGAAGATCCAGCAGCACAGGAAGCCCAGCGGCATCGAGAACAGCGCCGGATTGCTGTAGGGCCACAACGCCACCTTGTTGCCGAGCACCGCCACCCAGATCGACGGACCCATCACGGTCAGCGAAAAGGCGGCGATCAGGCCGATGAAGCCGCCCAGCACCGCACCGCGTGTGGTGAGGCCCTTCCACAGCACCGAGAGCAGCAGCACCGGGAAGTTGGCACTGGCGGCGATCGCAAAGGCCAGCCCCACCATGAAGGCGATGTTGATCTTCTCGAAGCCGATGCCAAGCACAATGGCCAGAATGCCGAGCACCACGGTGGCCGCCTTGGAGACGTGCATCTCCGTCTTGCCGGTATCCTGGCCCCTGCGCAGCACGGAGGCGAAGATGTCGTGGCTGACCGCAGACGCGCCGGCCAGTGTCAGACCCGACACCACCGCGAGGATGGTGGCGAACGCCACCGCCGAGATGAAGCCGAGCAGCAGCTCACCGCCCACCGCATCCGCCAGCCAGACAGCGGCCATGTTGGCCCCGCCCTTCAGCGCCTTGGTCGCCGGGTCGATATAGTCCGGGTTGGTCGCCACCAGCGTGATCGCGCCGAAGCCGATGATGAAGGTGAGGATGTAGAAATAGCCGATGAAGCTGGTGGCAAACAGCACCGAGCGGCGTGCCTCGCGGGCGTCCGACACGGTGAAGAAGCGCATCAGGATATGCGGCAGGCCGGCCGTGCCGAACATCAGCGCGAGGCCGAGCGAGACGGTCTCGACCGGGTTCGCCACGAACGAGCCGGGCTGCATGATCGCCTGGTGCTTCGGGCTTACGGCCACAGCATCTGCGAACATCGCCATCGGGTTGAAGCCGTAATGGAACAGCACCAGGAGTGCGATCAGCGTGGCACCGCCCAGCAGCATGCACGCCTTGATGATCTGCACCCAGGTGGTGGCCAGCATGCCGCCGAAGGTGACGTAGCAGATCATCAGCACGCCCACGATGATCTCGGCGTAGAAATAGTCGAGCCCGAACAGCAGCTTGATCAGCTGGCCGGCGCCGACCATCTGCGCGATCAGGTAGAACGCCACCACCACCAGCGTGCCGGAGGCCGCAAGCAGGCGCATCGGTGTGGAGCCGAGCCGGTAGCTGATCACGTCCGCAAAGGTGAAGCGGCCGAGATTGCGCAGGCGTTCGGCCATCAGCGTCACGATGATCGGCCAGCCGACCAGAAAGCCGATCGAGTAGATCAGCCCGTCATAGCCGTTGCCGTAAACCAGGGCGGAGATGCCCAGGAAGGAGGCGGCCGACATATAGTCGCCGGCGATGGCAAGGCCGTTCTGGAAGCCGGTGATGGAGCCGCCGGCGGTGTAGAAATCCGATGTCGAGCGGGTGCGCTTGGCGGCCCAGAAGGTGATGAACAACGTGGCGATCACGAAGACGAAGAACATGATGATCGCGGTGTTGTTCGTCGCCTGCTTCTCGGTCTGGCCGACGGCTTCACCGGCCGCCATCGCGGTGCCGATGGAGCAGAGCAGGAAGGCTGCGATGGCGGAGAGCCGCTGCAGAAGAAGGCGGCTCATTGGTTGGCCTCCACGATCTTGCGCGTCAGGGCGTCGAACTCGGTGTTGGCGCGGTTGACGTAGATGCCGGTGATCACGATGGCCGAGAGCAGCACGAACATGCCGATCGGGAAGGCCAGCGTCATCACGCCTGCGAACACGATGCCAAGGAACGGCTTCGCGAAGGCCAGCATGGCAACATAGCCGTAATAGATCACGAGCATCAGGATCGCGAGATTCCAGCCCAGGCTGCTGCGCTTGCGTTCAAGTTCGATGAAGTTGGGGTCGGCCTGGACCCTTCGGACCAGGTCATTGGCTGCAGAAATCGTCATTTTTATTCCTTGCTTTCCGGAGTGTTCTCCGGACTTGGCGTTCAACATGCCATGACCCAACCGCCCCCGCGGCCCGGCCATGCCCCCTTCGTTGCATCTATTCATTAGTGCAGCCCCGGATGCAAGCCCCTCATTGCACAAGGATGCGCAACAAATAGCGGCGGCATTTGTCAGATTGGGTAATTTTTGGCTGTTAGCCGTTTGGTTGGCGCATAAAAACGAATGATCTGCGGTTCTGGCCACGGGGGCGGCCCCGTCATCCGATCTGCGATCAGCTCGGTTCGACAAAAATTGCTTTTGCTTGGCCATGGCCGACAGCGTATCCAAACCCTGGCTGGGCAGTCTGTCGAATGCAGGTCTGAACTGGAGGCGCAATGCAGTTGGACTCGGCCTCTCCGTCCGGGGCGCGGCGTATTCTGAACGCCGAAGCCTCACGCGAGGAAGCGAGGGTTATTTTTGCTTCCGCGCTCGGAACCGTTTTTGAATGGTACGATTTTTTTATTTACGCAACGTTGGCGCCGTTTTTTGCCACGCTGTTCTTCCCGCCTGAAAACCCAACGGCCGCCCTGCTCGCAGCCTTTGCCACCTATGCCGCGGGCTTCATCATCCGCCCGTTCGGCGCCATCGTCTTCGGCCGCATCGGCGATGTGGTGGGACGGAAATACACGTTTCTGTTGACAGTCGTGGTCATGGGCGGTGCAACCATCGCCACCGGCTGCCTGCCGACCTTCGCGCAGCTCGGTTGGGTGGCGCCGGTGATCCTGGTGCTGCTGCGCCTGCTGCAGGGCCTGGCCCTGGGCGGCGAATATGGCGGCGCTGCCACCTATGTGGCGGAATACGCACCGCAGCACAGCCGCGGCTATGCCACGGCCTGGGTGCAGACCACCGCGACATTCGGCCTGCTGCTGTCACTCTCCATCATCCTGGCCTGCCGTGAAGGGCTGAGTGTGGACCAGTTCCGCGCATTCGGCTGGCGGCTGCCCTTTGTGGTGTCGGTTCTGCTGCTGGGCTGGACGCTGATCATCCGGATGCGGCTGAAGGAAAGCCCGGTGTTCCAACGCATGCTGTCCGAGGGGCGGGCATCACGCCGGCCGCTGGTGGACACGTTCCTGCGCGCGCCCAACAATCTGCGCGTGTTCGCGGCCCTGTTCGGCGCCTGCGCCGGCCAGGGTGTGGTGTGGTACACCGGCCAATTCTACGCGCTGTTCTTCATGACCACATCGCTGCATCTGCCCGAGCGCACCGCCTATCTGCTGCTGGGCGGTGCCTTGCTGGCCGCCATGCCGCTGTTTCTGGTGTTCGGGCGGCTGTCGGACCGCTTCGGGCGCAAGCGGATCATACTTGCCGGCTGCCTGCTCTCGGCCCTGCTGTATCTGCCGCTGTTTCACATGCTGGCGCAGGCGGTCAATCCGGGGCTGATGGCGTGGCAGAAGGCCACACCGGTGAGCGTTGCCGCCGATGAATGCCGGTTTCATGTCTTCGTCGGGCCGTGGTCGGAGTTCTCGGCCTGCGACATCGCGCGCGGCGTGCTGGCCTCGCAGGGCGTGGGGTTCGAGACGGGGCCGGCCGAGCCAGGCCAGGCGGTGGTGGTGACGATCGGCCAGGAGCGGGTTCTGGGGGCCGCGGCGCAGCCGATTCTGGCAGCTTTGGCCCGGTCGGGCTACCAGGCGCAGCCCGATCCGGCGCAGATCGATGCACCCAAGGCGTTTCTCGCCCTGTTCCTGATGGTGGTGCTGGTGACCATGGTCTACGGCCCGATGGCTGCGTTTCTGGTCGAGCTGTTTCCGACCCGGATCCGCTACACCTCGATCTCATTTCCCTATCACATCGGCAATGGCTGGTTCGGCGGCATGCTGCCATTGCTGTC
The DNA here is from genome assembly GCA_903924855.1 of uncultured Rhodospirillales bacterium. GTDB lineage: Bacteria > Pseudomonadota > Alphaproteobacteria > Acetobacterales > Acetobacteraceae > CAIQQQ01. The sequence continues at coordinate 7,447 of CAIYCW010000150.1, forward strand.
CACCGCCCTGGTGGCGTGGAGCGGCAATCTGTTCGCGGGCCTGTATTACCCGATCGCGGTTGCGGGCCTGACCGTGGTGGTCGGCGCCCTGTGCGTGCATGACCGGCGCGGGGTGGATCTCAATCTCGAATGATGTGACCCCCCTGATGTGACCCCCCTGATATGATTCCCCTGGGCTGACACGACCGAGCTGGTCCAGCCTTTACCACCCTGCGGTTCAGCCCCATCTCTGCCGGGGCTGGACTTCCGGGGGCCTTGCATGGCACTCCGCCCGGCCGCCGCTTCCGCGCGCAGCGCCCGCTGGGCCTGCGCAATTTTGCCAAGGACGAGACATGGACAGCCTGCCTCCCCCCGCCACGCTGGGCTTCGGTGCCAGCTTTGCCTCGCTCGCCGCGCGCGAGGGGCTGGTCGATCTCGACCGCAGCTTTCTGGGGCAGTTGCAGGAGGCGGATGCCGATCTGCTCGAACGGCTGCTGGCGGCGCGGGCCACGCCGGACAGTCTCGACGCCAAGGCCGAAGGCGAGCTGGTGGTGGCCCTCGGCCGACATCTGGACGCCTTCGTGGCCGAGCTGTTCGGCGTGCAGCAGGAAGCCGCCGCCCTGCACGACCTGACGGCAGCACTCGATCCCATCCATGCCTGCAAGCGCCTCTTCGTGCAGCGCCAGGCGGTGAAGAAATACACCGACGTCTCGGGCTTCGATGGGGCCGCACTGCGCGCCGATCTGGAGGCGCGGATCGGGCACACACTCACCGAGCAGGGTTTTGCCACCGCCGTGTCCGGCTGGGAGAAGGATGCCAATGCCGAGGCGCTGGACGTGGCCCTGCGCTACGCCGCCTGGGCCACGCTGTCAGCCGAAGGCCGCGCGCTGCACAAATCCGGCACGCTGTTCAAGCAGCCGCGCAAGCTCGATTTCACCAATCTCTTCCACATGGAGGTCATCGAGCGCGACGGTGTTGCGATGAAGCGCCTGCCGGAGCATGAATGGCGCCACCGCGAGGGCTTCGCCCTCACCGATCCGGGCATGAACACCCAGCAGGCGCTGGATCAGGTCAATTACTGCATCTGGTGCCACACCCAGGGCAAGGACAGCTGCTCCAAGGGCCTGCGCGATCGCAAGACCGGCGAATTCCAGAAAAGCCCGTTCGGTGTCACGCTCGCCGGCTGCCCGCTGGAGGAGAAGATCTCCGAGATGCACACGCTGCGCGCCGAGGGCCGCGTGCTGGGTGCCTTTGCCACCATCGCGGTGGACAACCCGATGATGGCGGCAACCGGCCATCGCATCTGCAACGATTGCATGAAGGCCTGCGTCTATCAGAAGCAGGAGCCGGTCGACATTCCCCAGGCCGAGACCTCGGTCCTGCGCGACGTGCTGGCGCTGCCCTGGGGCTTTGAGATCTACGCGCTGCTGACGCGCTGGAACCCGCTGAACATCCACCGCCCGCTGCCGAAGCCGGACACCGGGGCCAAGGTGCTCGTGGTGGGGCTGGGCCCGGCCGGCTACACGCTGGCGCATCACCTGATGAATGACGGCCACACCGTGGTGGCAGTCGACGGTCTCAAGATCGAGCCGCTCGGCTTTGACCCGAACGCCCCCATCCGGGACGCGCAAAGCCTGTTCGAAAACCTCGATGACCGCATCCTGGCAGGCTTCGGTGGGGTCGCCGAATACGGCATCACGGTGCGCTGGAACAAGAACTACCTCAAGCTCGTGCGCCTGCTGCTGGAGCGCCGCTCCAACTTCGCCATGCAGGGCGGCGTGCGCTTCGGTGGCGGCGCCACGCTGTCGATCGACGATGCCTGGGCGATGGGCTTTGATCATATCGCTTTGTGCATGGGCGCCGGCAAACCCACCGTCATCGACATGCCGGGCGGGCTCGCCCGCGGCGTGCGCCAGGCCAGCGACTTCCTGATGGGCCTGCAGCTCACCGGCGCCGCCAAGATGAGCTCGATCGCCAATCTGCAGCTGCGCCTGCCGGTGGTGGTGATCGGCGGCGGCCTCACCGCGATCGACACGGCCACCGAATCTCTCGCCTATTACGTCCGCCAGGTCGAGAAATTCGCCTGGCGCTACCGCACCCTGGTCGCCGAACGCGGCGAGCAAGCGGTGCGCGCCCGCTGGAACGAGGAAGAGGCGGAGATCGCCGCCGAATTCCTCGCCCATGCCGATGCCATCCGCGACGAGCGCATAAAGGCCGCAACCGAGGGCCGCGCGCCCCGCCTGGCCCAGCTGCTCGACAGCTGGGGCGGCGCCACCGTCGCCTATCGCCGCACCCTGAACGAGGCGCCGTCCTACACGCTCAACCACGAGGAGGTGGAGAAGGCGATGGAGGAGGGGGTGAACTTCGCCGAGGGCCTGTCCCCCATCGAGGTGGTGACGGACCGCTTCGGCCACGCCGCGGCCCTGCGCTGCCGGCGCGCCGATAAGAACGAGGTGACACTGCCGGCCCGCGCCGTGATCGTCGCCGCCGGCACCCAGCCCAACACCGTGCTCGCCCGCGAGGATGGCCGCATCCTGCTGGACGGCAAGTATTTCCAGGCGATCGACGCAACCGGCGCCAAGGTCTCGCCCGAACGCTCGATGTCCAAGCCGAACGAGGCCCAGGTGCTCATGCACCGCGCCGAAAACGGCCGCTTCATCAGCTTCTTCGGCGATCTGCACCCGAGCTTCTTCGGCAATGTGGTCAAAGCCATGGGCTCGGCCAAGCGCGGCTACCCGGTGGTCTCCGCCCAGCTTGCAGCGGTGCGGCCAACCGAGGCTTCTGGTGCCGAGGTGATCGCCCGTGCGCGGGCCGAGCTGGGCGCCGTGGTGCATGCGGTCAACCGCCTGACGCCCACCATCGTGGAAGTCGTGCTGCACGCCCCCGCCGCCGCGCGCGGCTTCAAGCCCGGCCAGTTCTACCGGCTGCAGAACTACGAGATGCAGGCCCCGGTGCTGCACGAGGCCTTCTCCAACACTGCCCTCGCCATGGAAGGCCTGGCGATGACCGGCGCCTGGACCGATCCGGCGCAGGGTCTGGTCTCGGTGATCGCCCTTGAGATGGGCGGCAGCTCGGATCTCTGCGCCATGCTTGCGCCGGGTGAGCGCGTGGTGCTGATGGGCCCCACCGGCACGCCCACCGAGATCCACGAAAACACCACCGTGGCGCTGGTGGGCGGCGGGCTTGGCAACGCCGTGCTGTTCAGCATCGGTGCCGCCACCCGCGCCGCCGGCTCCAAGGTGATCTACTTCGCCGGCTACAAGGCCCTGCAGGACCGCTACAAGGTGGAGGAGATCGAGCGCGCCGCCGATGTGATCGTCTGGTGCTGTGACGAGGCCCCAGGCTTCACCCCGACCCGCCCGCAGGACAAGAGCTTCGTCGGCAACATCGTCCAGGCGATGGCCGCCTATGGCGCGGGCCAGCTCGGTGCGCAGGACGTGCCTTTGGTCGAGGCCGAGCACATGATCGTCATCGGTTCGGACCGCATGATGCAGGCGGTGGGCCAGGCCCGCCACGGCGTGCTCTCCCCATATCTGAAGCCAGGGCATTCGGCGATCGGCTCGATCAACTCGCCCATGCAATGCATGATGAAGGAAGTCTGCGCCCAGTGCCTGCAGCCGCATGTCAACCCGGTGACGGGCGAGCGCAGCGTGGTGTTCAGCTGCTTCAACCAGGACCAGGCGCTGGACTGGGTGGATTTCCCAGCACTGAACGAAAGGCTGCGCCAGAACGGCCTGGGCGAGAAGCTGACGGCGCAGTGGATTGACCGCAGCCTGCGCAAGCTTGCGATGCGCGGGGCAGTGGCGGCGGAGTAGAGGGTTCAGGCGGGATGTTCTTTCTTTGAAAAGAAAGAACCAAAGAAACTTTTATTCGTTTTTGGCCGCGGCTTACTTCTGGATCGGGTGAGCGGTGGCCAGCCCACTCACCCGGTCGGATTGGTGACGCCGCAAGGCAACCCACTGATCCTTGACGCCGCTCAGTGGATTGCCTCGCTACGCTCGCAAGACCGCCCTTGCCTACCTCGCAAGCCAGCCGCGGATCTCGCCGCCCTTGTTCTCGGCGGTGTGCACGTTGAAGTAATACTTGCCGGCCATCAGGTCGGCGATCTGTGCATCCGTCAGCGTTATCGTGCCGGTGGCCGGGCTGCCGGCGCTGGCGAAGGGGAACAGCACCGGGGCATTGGCGCCCACAGCGGCCGGGCCATGGATATGGGCCATGGTGGCGGGGCCGGTCAGGCCGGAATAGGTCACGGTGTAGGTGGCCGTCTTGGTCGTGGTGTCGAGCACCAGCTTGCCTTCACCCGTGCCCTTGGACGGGTTGGGCGGCACTTCTGTGTCGGCCGACATCTTGGCGTTGAAGGTGATCATCTCCGCGCGGGCAAGGCCCGGGGCGGTGAAGGCGAGGGCTGCGAGCAGCGAAAGAGCCAGCTTGGTGCGCGACATCATCGGTCTCCATCAAGATCGGCGCCAAAGGGTCACCGTCCATCCTATGTGGGTACGAAACGCCAAGGACAAGCGGCGGATCGCGCAACAATCTGAATTTGGCAGATCAGCCGCTGAATGGGCTAGGGTGGTGCCATGAGCACACTCCCCATCGGCCCGCTGGTCGACGCCACACCCCGCCCGCTGCCCGCCCGCATCCGCCTGCGCGGCCAGTATGTCGAACTCGAACCGCTGCATGTCCGCCACGCGGCAGAGCTGTGGCAGGCCGCCGAGGCCGGGTCCGAGGCCGGCGATGCGAGCTGGACCTATCTGGGCTATGGCCCGTTTGTCAGCGAGGCGGCGATGACCGCCTTTGTCGGCGATTTCGCCTGTGGCCACGACCCGATGGCCTGGGCGATCCGGCCGGTGACCACCGGTGTGGTGTCCGGCTTTCTGACCCTGATGGAGATCCAGCCAAAGAATTCCGCGATCGAGCTGGGCCATATCTGGTTCAGCCCGCGGCTGCAGCGCACGCGGGCTGCGACCGAGGCGATGTATCTGCTGCTGAAGCTGGCGGCGGATGATCTCGGCTATCGGCGCCTGGTGTGGAAGTGCAACGCGCTCAACGCGCCCTCACGCCGGGCGGCGGAGCGGCTGGGCTTCACCTATGAAGGCTTGCTGCGCGCCGCGATGGTGACCAAGGGCAGGCTGCGCGACACCGCGCATTATTCCATGCTGGCAGATGAATGGCCGGCGGCACGCGCGCGGCTGCAGGCCTGGCTGGACCCATCCAACTTCGCACCCGATGGCACGGCGAAGTCGCCGTTGCGCTGATCCTGCACCGGCGTTGTGCGTGATGACCGCGCCTGTTCGCTTCTACGACAGCGCGGCCATCACCGCGCGCGATTCGCGGGCGACGAGCTGGTGCATCGCCTGTTCCAGCACCGCCACCAGATCCTCAACGCTCACGCCATCGCTGCGCATCACCTCCTGCGTCAGCGGATCGGCGATCAGCGTCTCGAAGGTGAGCGGCCGGCAGGAGCAGGAAAAGTCGGTTTGGCACATCGCGAGGCTCCCAGTCTGTCACCACAGGTAAAGCGCAACGGGCATCTCCGTTGCGTCTCGGTGCGGTTAAACAGTGTTTAGTATCCACGCGATGTGGTCACATTGCGGCGGCCTCGAACGCCTCCAGCCCGCGCAGCACGGTCTCGCGGGTGAGGTCGCACACGATGAACACAATGCGGCTCTGGCGCTTCTGCCCGTCCGGCCAGGCCTGCAGCAATTCTGGCGGGTGAAACACGCTGTGAATGCCGTTGATCGCAACCGGCCGGTCCTGGCCCTCGAGATCGACAATCCCCTTCACCCGCAGCAGCTTTGGGCCCTGCGTGCTGGCCAGCATTTCCAGCCACATGCCAAAGCCCTGCCAGTGCAAGGGCCGGTCGAACACCAGGCTGAAGGCGTGGATGTGGCGGTCATGCCGGTTCACATCGTGATGGTGGTGGTGATGGCCCTGCGCATCGAAGGCCGCCTCGGCAAGCCATGCGGCGATATCGGGCTGTTTGCCGGTGGTGGAAAACAGGCCGGCATTCAACACGCAGGCGGGCGCCACCCGGCCATGATCGGCGACCAGGATCGGCGCTGTCGGGTTCAGCGCCGCAAGCCGGGAGCGGAGATCGGCGGGCTCGGCCAGATCCGTCTTGGTCAGCACGATCCGGTCCGCCACCGCCACCTGGCGCAGGGCCTCGAACTGGGCATCGATCTGCGCCATGGCGTGCACCGCATCCACCACCGTCACCACCCCGTCGAGCCGAAACACGCTGGACAATCCGGGAACGCCCAGCAGCGTTGCGATGATCGGCGCGGGGTCGGCAAGGCCCGTCGTCTCCAGGATCACCCGTGCGATCTCGCCGCTTTGCACACGTGGCGCCAGCTCGTCCAACGCACGGGTGAGATCGCCGCGTACCGTGCAGCACAGGCAGCCGGCCGCCAGCAGCACGGTGTCCCCCGCCACACCCTGCACCAGCTCGTGATCCAGCCCGATCTCCCCGAACTCATTGACCAGCACCGCCGTGCGCGCCAGCTCCGGCTGGCGCAGCAGATGGTTGAGCAGCGTGGTCTTGCCGGCGCCGAGAAAGCCGGTGAGCAAAGTGAGCGGCGCCGGCTCAGTCATCCTTGTCGCCATAGAGCTTGTTCGGATCGACGGTCTGCGGCACCACCTCGGCCAGGAAGCCCTTGCGCTGTGCGCGGTAGAAACAGGTGCAACGGCCGGTGTGGCAGGCAACACCGGTCTGATCCACCAGCAGGAGCAGCGTGTCCCCGTCGCAATCCAGCCGCATATCGACCAGGTTCTGCACCTGGCCCGAGCTTTCGCCCTTGCGCCACAGCTTGCGGCGCGAACGGCTGTAATAGGTGACGCGACCAGTGGCCAGCGTCTCCTCGATCGCCTCACGCGACATCCATGCCATCATCAGCACGTCCTTGGTGTCGTGCTGCTGGGCGATGGCCGCCACCAGGCCGCGGCTGTTGAATGTCACCTTGTCCAGAATGGCCTGGCTCATCAATTTCTCCCGCAATGGCCTATACTCACCAACATGACCGAAGATTTCTCGCCCAACACCATCCGCCTGCTCGACATCGCAGCCGAACGCTGCACACGCCGCGGCGCCCGGCTGACCGAGTTGCGGCGCCATGTGCTGGGCCTCATCCTCGAAGTTCCGTCCCCATCGGGGGCCTATGACCTGCTGGAACGCCTCCGTCACAGCCGCGGGCCATCCGCCCCTCCCACCGTTTACCGGACGCTGGATTTTCTGGTTGAGCACGGCTTCATCCATCGTGTCGAGCGCCTGGCCGCATTTGTGGGCTGCATCGACTCCGGAAGCCATGAGGAGGCCCATGCCGGGGCGCACAGCCATGCGGCGCAGTTCCTGATCTGCACCGCCTGCAAGCGTGTGGCGGAGATCGACGACCACGATATCGCCCGCGCGCTGCGCGAGGCGGCATCACGCGTGGGCTTTCAACTGTCCCGCACCACGGTGGAGGCGGAAGGCCTGTGCGCCGCCTGCACCAGCCAGGGCGCAAGACCGGGTCCTGCCACCTAATCGCCGTCCAGCAAGGCGGGCGTGGTGCCGCGGGGCGTCGCACCCTGGCTGCTGGGTCCCAGCACCCAGGGCCTCCTGCCGCGCAGGCTCTGATCCGAGACGATGGTGGGCGGCGTGGTCAGCCACACCGCCTGCGCCCCCTCACGCCAGACGGTGAAACGGTCAATCTGCGGCGGGTTGCCGTCGCAATGCTGCTGGATCGGGTTGGCCGCGATCAGCAGGATGGCGGTGCAGGCGGTGGCATCCTGCGCCACCGTCATCAGGGCGATGGTGGTGTCGGGCTTGGGGTGGAGCAGACAGACCGGGCTGGGGCAGGTGAGGCGGTCCGCCGCACCCGGCCAGACCAGGCGCCAGGAGTCTTCGGTGAACCGGTCGCTGCCATGGCGCAGCAGCAGGGTCTGACCCTGGCTGTGCATGCCGATCAGCCTGGCATCGGCGGAGACCATCAGATCGGGCGCGGTCACAAGCCAGGGTGTCGCAAGCCCGGCCGCGATCAGGGCAAGCCCCGCCAGCCGCACCCGGCTGCGCCACACGCCAAGCCAGGCCAGGCCCAGGCTGAACACCAGCAGCCCCCAGGGCGGTATCGGCATCACGCTGAGCGTGGCCCCGGGCCAGGCACTGACCGCGCGGGCGATGGCAAGGATGGCCGAGATGCCCCAGCCCATCGGGATCAGGGCCAGGCTGTCCAGATGCAGCGGCATCAGCGCCAGGGCGGCCAGACCCGCCGGCATCACCAGCAGGGCGGTGATCGGCACGGCGAGCAGATTGCCGGCCACGTAGTAAAGCTGGATCTGGCCGAAATGATAGGCGGCATAGGGGGCGGAGGCGGTGCCGGCCAGCGCGCTGGTCAGGGCAAGCATCACGATGTGCACGCCAAGCAAGCGCAGGCGCCCGCCATCGCCGCGCCAGGCCAGCAGGCGGGGCTGCAGCCAGGCATAGCCCGCGATCAGCGCAAGCACGGCCGAGAAGCTCATCTGAAACGACACGCCGATCACCGCATCCGGGCTGAGCAGCACAAGGCACGCCATCGCCAGCGCAAGGCCGCGCAGAGACGCTGCCCTGCGGCCGCAGAGCAGGCCCAGCGTGACCAGGCAGGCCATGGCGAAGCTGCGCTGGATCGGCACATGAGCGCCGGTGAGCAGCAGATAGGCAAACCCGCCACACAGCGAGGCGAGGGCCGCGATCGCCTTCACCGGCCAGAACAGGGCGACGCGTTCGGACAAGGTGAGGCTCCAGCGCGTGGCGGTGAAGATCAGCCCCATCACGATGCCGATATGCAGGCCGGCGATCGCCAGCAGATGCGCCAGCCCTGAATCACGAAACGCCGCGTGGTCGGCGGCCGCGATCTGCGCGGTCTCGCCGGTGAGTAGGGTGGTGGCGATGGCGGCCTCGCTGCCGGCAAGGGTCTCACCGATGCGGGCAGCGATGGTCTCGCGCAGCGCCTGCAGCAGGCTCGCAGCCCCGGTTGGGGCGGCGTGGGCCAGGATTTCGGCTGGGCCCAGGGCGGTGCCGTAACCGCCGAGCCCGTTGAAGAAATCATCGCGCTGCAGATCCCACGCCCCGGGAAACGAAGGCGGCGGCGGGCGGCGCAGCAACGCGCGCAGCCGGATCGTGTCGCCGGTGGCAAGTGGGGTGGTGTCGGTCGTGCGCAGGCGGATGCGCAGGCGGCGCGGCAAGGGCTGGGATTGGTTGAGGCGTGGGTGATCAAGTGTCACCCGGCGGCCGACCGGCAGGATTTCCACGCTTGCGATCGCGGCCTCAACGATGCTGGCTGTGCGCGGCAGGTCGATCACCGGGGCGGCGCGCCAGGTGGCGAACTGTGCGCTTGCGATGCCCAGACCCAGGGCGACACTCACGGCGGCCAGCCCGCGCAACCCCCGCCAGGCCCGCCCCAGCATCCAGAGCAGCACGCCGCCTGCCACAATCGAGACACCCAGCATCGGCGATGGCTGTGCCGTGAGCGCGAAATACCAAATGGCACCGCCCGCCATCACCAGCGGCAGGAACAGGGCAGGGCGCCCGCGCTCGGCTTCCAGGAATGTCTCGAACCAGTGCTGCATAGGTGAAGGCTAGCCGAGACCCTGCCCAGACGGGCGTCCGGCATGCTACGTAGCCGCACCTCGTTTTGCAGAGATTCTGACACGTATGACCGTCCGCACCCGTTTCGCGCCGTCGCCCACCGGCATGCTGCACATTGGTGGCGCCCGCACCGCGCTGTTCAACTTCCTCTATGCCCGCCACATGGGCGGCCAGTTCCTGCTGCGCATCGAGGACACCGATCGCGAACGCAGCACCGAGGCCGCAACGCAGATGATCCTGCGCGGGCTGGACTGGCTTGGCCTCACGCCGGATGAAGCGCCGGTGATGCAATCCACCCGCCAGGCGCGTCACACCGAGGTGGCGCTGGACATGCTGGCGCGCGGCGCGGCCTATCGCTGCTATCTGAGCCAGGAAGAGCTGACCGCGATGCGCGCCGCGGCCCAGGCCGAGAAACGGCCGTTCCGGCTGCAAAGCCCGTGGCGTGACCGCGACCCCTCCGAGGCCCCGCCCGACGTGAAGCCCGTCATCCGCATCAAGGCGCCGCGTGACGGCGAGACCGTGGTGCAGGATCTGGTGCAGGGCGAGGTGAAGGTGGGCAACATCGAGCTGGATGACCTGATCATCCTGCGCAGCGACGGCACCCCCACCTATCTGCACGCGGTGGTGGTGGATGACCACGACATGGGCATCACCCATGTGATCCGCGGCGACGATCACCTCACCAACACCTTCCGCCAGATCATGATCTACCGCGCCAATGGCTGGGATCTGCCGCAGTTTGCCCATGTTCCGCTGATCCACGGCGCGGATGGCGCCAAGCTGTCCAAGCGCCATGGTGCTGTGAGCGTGATGGAATTCGACGAGATGGGCATCCTGCCCGAGGCCGCCTGCAACTATCTGCTGCGCCTGGGCTGGGGCCATGGCGACACCGAGATCGTGGATCGCGATGAGGCCATCAGGCTGTTCGACATCAAGGATGTCGGCCGCGCCGCGTCTCGCATGGACTATGCCAAGCTCACCCACACCAACGCCGTCTATCTGCGCCAGGCCGATGATGACCGGCTGGTGGCCGAGGTCGCCCGCCGCATGCCGGTTGCCGATCCGGTGCATCTGGCGCGCATCAAGGCGCTGATGCCGGGATTGAAGGAGCGCGCCCGCACGCTGATCGAGCTGACCGAGTCGGCACGCTTCCTCACCTTGTCCGCGCCGCTGACCTTGGAGCCGAAGGCAGAGGCGCAGCTCACCGAGGACGGCAAGGCCATGCTGCGCGACGCCGCCGGCTTCCTGGAGACGGCGGAGTTCACGCTGGAGGGGATCCGCGCCGTGCTGCAGGCGGTGGCCGAGAAGGCCGGGCGCAAGCTGGGCCAGGTGGCGCAACCACTGCGCGCGGCCCTCACCGGAAGCCTGGTCAGCCCGCCGATCGATCAGACCATCCTCGCACTGGGCCGTGAGGAGACCATCGCCCGGCTGCGCGCCCTGGGCTGACATCCATCCCGTGGGGTGGGACGCCGCTTGGCGTCCCACCAATTCCCACGCGCAATCGCCTTCAATTCACCCCAAGCCGGCGCAGCTCCCACGGCATGATCACGCGCTCGAAGATCACGCCATCGGTCCAGCCTTTCGCCTCGCGCCCCAGATGCCCGCCTTGCGGGTTGATCCAGGCATCCTTCGGCACATCCCCCGCCTTCAACAGGGCGACCATGTCCGAGAACGGCACCTGGGTGTCCTTCACGCCCCCCACCAGCAGCATCGGCGCGGTGGGTTTGCCAAGCAGTCCCAGGGCGGCCAGCGAAAGCGGCGGCAGTTTGGTGTAGAGATCGTCGACCGTGTTGGCGCCGTCCACCACGGCGGTGAAGGCAGGCGCCAGATCGAACAGATACTCGCGATTGCCCAGCGTGCCATCGCGGGTGAACTTCGCCGAGAAGAACTCATCGATCGGCGGCGACTGCGCCACCACCCCGGCCAGGCGATCACGCTCCAGAATGGCGAGCTTGGTGGCCCAATAGCCGCCGAAACTGACGCCGTGCACCAGGATGCGTTTGGCATCCACCTCAGGACGGGTCGTCAGATAGTCGATCAGCTTTGACAGATAGCGCTCGGCATTGGCGCCCACCTTGAGCGGTGCCTCCCCGGTGCCGGGGCTGTCGACAGCGATATAGCCGACGCCATGGACGATCAGCGCGTTGTAGGTTTCGGCCACCGTCTCCTTGCGGCTGTCCAGCCCCGCGATCGCCATCACCACCGGCACGCGCGTGCCGGGGGCGGTTGCGGGCAGGCGCAGATAGGCCACGATCTCGCTGCCTTCGAAGGGCAGCCGGATCACTTCCAGCCTGGGGGAGAGCAGGGCTGCGTGTTTCAGATAGGCATCGATGGCGTGCCGGTAGGCGGCGCGTTTGCCGTCCGAGGATGGCACCGGCCATTGCGCGAAATAGAACAGGCGCCAGGCCTTCACATAGGCGGCGTCACGCGCGGCATCGGTGGTGGCGGCGCCGGCCTGCGCCAGATAGCGCTCGGCGATGGTGGAGAAACCATGCGCCCAGTCGTCACGCTCACGCGTGGTGATCATCGCCAGCGCGTCGCGCACATCGGCCGCCGCAAGGCCGATGACCGGATAGGCGCCGCGCTCGGCGCGGGCCTGGGTTTCGGTCTTGATCTCCTCGATGGTGCGTTCCGGCACCTGGGATTGGGCCGCATGGCCCAGCAGCAGCAGGATGAAGAATGCCGCAAGTGCGCGCATGGCCTAACTCCCCTTTTTTGTTTTGTTGGGGAAATTTCGAGCCGGGATTGCAGGCGGTGTCAAGAAAGCGAAAAGGCCTGCCTGGTGTCGGGGGTGACCACCAGGCAGGCCCTCATTGCGCGCGGGGTGCAGGGAGGGGGGAGAACCGCGCGCAAAGCCGATCAGAATTTGTAGCCGACGCCCACGCCGATCACGGTTGGGTTCAGCGCTGTCTTGGCGATGATCCTGCTGCCGTTCAGATGGGCGGTGGTGTTGATGAAGATCTGCTTCACATCGACGTTGAGCACCCACGGGCCGGAGAGCGCGTAGTCGAACCCTGCCTGAATCGCGGGGCCCACGGCACTGTCCAGGCCAAGCTTGGTGACGGTGGGGCCGGCCGGGCTGGTGGCGTAGAAGAACGTCACGTTCACGCCGGCGCCGACATAGGGGCTGAAACGGCTGTCCGGCAGCATGTGGTATTGCACGGTGAGCGTGGGCGGCAGCACCCAGGTGGAGCCGACCGGCACGCGGCCGAGTGCGGTGCCCGTGGCGGTGATGTTGTGGCGCGTGGTGGCGGCGATCAGCTCAAGGGCGATGTTGCGGGTCAGGAAGTAGGACAGATCCACTTCGGGGGCGAACTGGTCTGTCGTGGTCACCTTGCCGCCGATGAGGCTGACCGAGCTTGTGCTGTTCAGCGGGTTGACGTTGATCAGCCGGCCGCGGACCAGGAACATGCCGGCCTGTTCGGGCGTGAAGCTGGTATCTGTGCTTTGGGCGGCGGCAAGTGCAGTTGTGCCGAGCAACGCTGCCAGAATGGCGGGCGCCAGTTTCGAGATGGTCATGGATCAGTGCTTTCCGTGCAACCAGTGTGCAGGCGCAGAACACCACACGGGACCTGAGCGGGATTTGATCCAGGTCAACCTTGGATCGGTTTTTGTTGTTTGCGCCGTAAAGTGAAACGGATCTGAAGGACGCGATCGACTGTCATGCTGTGCATGGGGTTCGGAGGCTTCGTGCTACCGATCCGTCAGGCGAAGCTCGATGCGGCGGTTCCTGGCATAGGCTTCCGGCGTCTCCGCGGGATCGATCGGCTGATTGTCGCCAAAGCCTGCCGCCGCCAGATGCTCGGGCGGAATTCCTTCGGCGGCGAGGAGTTTGACCACGGTGATCGCACGGCTGGCCGACAATTCCCAGTTCGAGGCGAAGCGGCCGGTGGTGGGCTGGTGGTCGGCGTGGCCATCCACCCGCAGGATCCAGCCCAGATCGGGCGGGATCTGGATCACCAGGGTCTTCAACGTGGCGGCGAGTTTGCGGATCTCCTCCTGGCCGGCCGGCGTGAGGTCAGCACTGCCGACAGGGAACAGCACCTCGCTTTGGAACACGAAGCGGTCGCCAACCACGGAGATGCCGGGCTTGCCGGCCAGCACGGTGGAGAGCCTGCCGAAGAATTCGCTGCGGTAGCGCTGCAACTCCTCGACCTTCTGGGCGAGGGCGATGTTGAGTCGCTTGCCGAGATCGGCGATCTGCACGTCCTTGTCCTTGGCGGCCGATTCAGAGACGTTGAGCGCCTCGGCGAGGCCAGACAGCTGCAGGCGCATCTGCTCCATCTGCTGGTTCAGCAGCGCCACCTGGGCGCGCGCCGAATCGCCCAGGCGCTTCTCGTCCGCCAGCTCCACCGCGACCGCCTGCTGACGCTGCTCTGCGGTGGTGGCGCGCACGGCTGCGTCTTGCGCCTGGCGTTCCAGATCGTCTCGCAAAGCGGTCAGCGCCTTGATCTGGGTGGCCATGGTGGCAAGGTCGGAGAGTCTGGCCTCGATGGTGGCACGATCCGCCTTCACGGTGACGTCGGCCTCCTCGGCCTGGTGCTTCATCTCGGCCAGCTGGGCGGTGAGGTCGCTGATCTGCTGGCGCAGTGTTGCCGCCTGGGCCGCGGTCAACGCCTGGGTCTGGCTTGCGGCGTCGCCCTTGCGGGCGAGGTCTGCGAGCTGGCCCTGCAGCGCCTCGTTGCGGCCTTGGGCGGCCTTGGCCTGCAGGCTGGCATCGGCGAGCTGGGCTGCCAGCCTGTCCCGATCCAGCTTCAGCGCGTCACGCTCGGCGGTGATGGCGGCTGCCGTGGCGCCGGCCACGCTCAGCCGTTGCGCGGCCGCCTCGCCGGCCGATTTGGCGGCGGCCAGATCGCGGGTGAGGCTTGCGATGGACAGCTGCAACTCGGCGCTGTGGCCGCGCTCCAGGTTGAGCATGTCGGTCATCTCCGCCATCTGCCGGCCGAGGCGTTCCAGCGCCTTGTCGCGGCCGGACAGCGCCACCGACAGGAAGGCCTGCGCCAGCACGAACACCAGCAGCACGAAGATGATCACCATCAGCAGCGTGGACAGCGCGTCCACATAGCCGGGCCAGGCGCTCAGCCCTTCGGTCTGGGTGGATTTGCGGCGCAGCGCCATGTCAGCTCCTTGGCGGTTCTTCGGCGATGGCGACGATGGTCTTGGTCAGCACCTTGATCTCGTTGCGCAACTCGGAGGAGAGCTGCACGCGGCCGGAATCAAGCTCGCCCACCAGGCGCTGCAGCGTCTGGTCGATGCTGCGCAGATGGGTGCGGGTGGCTTCCTCCAGGGCGGCGCTGCGCGGCTCGGCCAGGCGCTGCAGCGCAGGGATCATCGCCTGCTGCTGCTCGGCCATGCGGCGCATGATGTCCTGATTGTCGCGCATGTTCTCGGACAGCGTCTGCAACTGGTGGCCGAGTGCCACGATGGTGGCGTTGGCCTCCCGCCTGCCATCCTCGCCCCGCGCCAGCACGGTCTGCAGCTGTTCCATGTTCTCGGCCGTCTGTTCCAGCAGGGCCTGCACATAGGCTGGCACCGAGCCTTCACCGTCCGACCCCACGGCGCCGGAGCCCAGGCGGGTGATGCCGGCCAGCCATTCCTCCAGCTCGTTGTAGAAGCGGTTCTGCGCCTGCCCCGCGGTGAGGTCGAGAAAGCCCAGCACGAGCGCGCCGGACAGGCCGAGCATGGAGGACGAGAACGCCGTGCCCATGCCCTTCAGCGGCCGGGCGAGGCCGGATTTCAGCTGTTCGAACAACACATTGACATCGCCGGAGCCGACCGACATCGAACCGATCACATCGCCCACCGAGGAGACGGTGAGCAACAGGCCCCAGAACGTGCCGAGCAGGCCGAGGAAGATGAGCAGACCGGTCATGTAGCGCGAGAGCTCGCGCGATTCGTCGAGACGGCTGGCGATGCTGTCCAGCATCGAGCGCATCGCGGGAGCGGACAGGGTGAAGCGGTCCTCACCCCCGGCGCGGCCGGCGCTGCGGGCATTGGCGCGTCTGGTGGCGAGCATCTGCGCCATCGGCGCCAGCAGCTTGGGGGCTTTCAGCACCTCCAGCCTTTCGCGCGCCTGCTGGAACGTCTCGACCCAGGTGACTTCGGCGGAAAGCCTGGTGACCTGGCGCAGGTTCCAGAAGATACCGATCGCCAGCACCAGCAGGATCAGCGCGTTGAGCAGCGGGTTGGTGATGAAGGCGGTGGTCAGCGCCTGTTGCAGCAGCACGGCCACACCGCCCACCGCGAGCAGGAAGATCAGCATGCGGATCAGATAGGTGAGCGGGCGGGTCATGCTGGCGTCCCTGGATCGAGGGTGGAGATCGGAATGTGGCGTGCGGTGTCTATTTCGGCGCGGCTGGTGGCGGGGAGGCTGAGGTTGCAGGCGGCGGCGGCACCGGGTTGGGGCCCACCACGATATCGGCCCGATCGCTCGGCCCGTCGCCATAGCCGGGAGAGCTTGGGCCCAGTGCCCGCACATAGATGCGGGTGGAGGCGATGCCCTGGCCCATCAGCACGGATCGGACCGCCAAGGCGCGCGACAGCGACAGACGGCGCGGGGTCGAGGGGTCCTGCGCGTCACCCGCGGCAAAGCTGGTGACGGTGAAGGCGGCGTTGGGGGCGGCGGGTGCTGTGCCGGGGCCGCCTTTCACCAAAGCGCGGATGGCGGCGTCCGTGTCCGGGGTGATGTCGCTGCGTCCCGTGCCGAAGATCACCCGCAGGCCGGCATTCAGCCTTTCGGTGCGAGAGGCGGCATCGGCGCTGATCGGGGCGGGCTGCGGCGGCGGGGCCGGGCGGGTTGGCACTGCAATCGGCGGCGGCAGTGCGACATTGGGCGGTGGAGCGGGGGCGAGTGCCGGCAGGGCCGGCGCTGCCGGCGTCGCCGGCGCGGGCGTTGCGGGTTTGGCGGCGGGCTTGGGTGCCGGTTTGGCGGCAGGGGCCGCCGGTGCTGCGGGTTTCGGCCCAAGCGCGTCCAGCGCGCCCGGGTTGACCGTGACCTGCGCCCGGACAGGCAGGGTCAGCAGCAAAAGACAGGCGATGATGGTGAAAAAAGCGCGCATGACGAGGAAACTAGAGCATGCCCGCCGGTTCGGGAACTGCGGTTCATCCGAACCGGTGATGAAACCTTGGTATCACCCGCGCTGGGCGGCCTGCATGCCGTCGAGCACCGCGGCGCAGAGCAGCGGGTGCATGGTGGGGTTGGCGGCCACAACATGGCCGTTCTCGCGCGGATCGCCGCCCTGCGGGTCGGTGGCGAAGCCGCCCGCCTCGCGCACCAGCAAAATGCCGGCATTGCAATCCCACGGCTTCAGGCCGAGTTCCCAGAATCCGTCATACCGGCCGGCCGCCACCCAGGCGAGGTCGAGCGCCGCAGCACCGAAGCGGCGGATGCCCGCCACCTGCGGCATCAGCCCGCCCAGCGTGCGGGCGAAGGCCAGGCGGTTCGCGGGGGCGACGGCGGCGAACGGAATGCCGGTTGCGAACAGCGCCTCGTTGAGGTTGCGCCGCGCCGAGACGCGCAGGCGACGTTCGTTCAGATAGGCGCCCACGCCCTTCTCCGCCCAGAACATCTCGGCCGCTGCGGGGTTGTAGACCAGCCCCGCCGCAATCTCGGTGCTGCCATCCTGCAGGCGGCGTTCCAGCCCGATGCTGATCGCCCAGTGCGGAATGCCGTGCAGGAAGTTGGTGGTGCCGTCCAGCGGGTCGATCACCCAGCGCCAGGCCCAGTTGTCACTGCCCTCGGCGCCGGATTCCTCCATCAGGAAGGCGTAGCCGGGGCGGGCCTTGATCAGCTCCTCGCGGATGGTCTGCTCGGCGCGGATATCGGCCTGGGAGACGAAATCGCCGGGTCCCTTGATGCTGACCTGCAACTGCTCGACCTCGGCGAAGTCGCGCAGCAGGCGTTTCGCGGCCTTCTGCACCGCGTTCTGCATGACGGTCATGTGGGGGGAAAGGCGAAGCGCCATGACGTGATTTCCTGCGCGCAGGAAGCGGGCGCGCGATGCTTTTGAAGGTCGTCACGGCGAGGGGCGTGTGCCCCTCGCCGCGGCAGGGCGATCAGCCCTTGAAGCGTTCGACGTAGGTGACGTCCTCGGTGCGGACCACGATCTTCTCACCGGATTCGATGAAGGGCGGCACCATGCATTTCAGGCCGTTTTCCAGCAGGGCCGGCTTGTAGGAGGACGAGACGGTCTGCCCCTTGGTCACCGGATCGGCTTCGACGATCTGCAGCACCACGTGCTGCGGCAGCGACATCGCCACCGGGTCGCCCTCGACCATGTCGACCTCGACCTCCATGTTGTCCTGCAGGAAGGCGACCTTTTCGCCCAGGATCTCAGACGGGATCATCGCCTGCTCGAAGGTCTCGGGATCCATCAGCACGAGGTTGTCACCATCGGTGTAGGAATAGGTGTAGACCTTCTGCTCGGTCTGCAGACGCTCCACCGTGTCGGCGGTGCGCCAGCGCTCATTGGTCTTGTTGCCGGTCTTGAGGTTGCGCATCTCCACCTGGATGAAGGCGCCGCCCTTGCCGGGGGTGATGATCTGCTGCTTGAGAACGGTCCAGCGGTTGCCATCATGCTCGATCACCTGACCGGCGCGGATGAGGTTTGCCTGCTGCTTCATGGGAATACTCTCGGGATTTGGCGTTGTTGCGCGGAGGATGATGGTCGCGTGGTCTAGACTGAGGTCTGCCGAAGGGCAAGGCGGTGGCGGCGCCCGTCTGGGTCGCGCACATGATCGTCCGGATCGAGATAGCCCGGGTTGAGCGGCACCTTGCCGAAGCCACCCGGCACGTCCAGCACATAGGTGGGCCAGGCAAGGCCGGTGACGCGCCCGCGCAGGCCGCGCAGCAGGCGCTGGCCTTCCTCGATCGGCACGTGAAAGCGTGCGGTGCCGGGGGCGGGGTCGAGCTGATGCAGGTAGTAGGGTTTCACACGGGCCGCGATCATGGCGCGAAACAGCGCCTCCAGCGCCTGCTCGCTGTCGTTCACGCCGCGCAGCAGCACGGATTGGCCAAGCACCGGAATCGCCTCGGCCTGGATGCGCCGCAGCGCCGCGCGGGCATTCTGCGTGATCTCGCTGGCATGGTTGCTGTGCAGCACCACCCACAGCGCGCGATCGGTGCGCAGGCTCGCCGCCAGCTCATCGGTCACCATCTCGGGGGCCGCCACCGGCACGCGTGTGTGCAGGCGGATGGTGGTGATGTGCGGGATGGCCGAGAGTGTTTCGATGATCGCACCCAGCCTGCGGGGTGACAGCATCAGCGGATCGCCCCCGGTCAGAATCACCTCCGAGATGGCGGGATGCGCGCGCAGCCAGTCATAGGCGGCCTCCAGCTCCGCCTCGGTCAGCAGCCCGCCATCAGGGCCCACATGGGTGCGCCTGAAGCAGAAGCGGCAATAGGTGGGGCAGATCAGCAAGGGTTTGAGCAGCGCGCGGTCGGCATAGCGGTGCACGATGCCTTTGACCGGCGATTTCGCGTCATCCCCGATCGGATCGAGCATCTCATGCGCAGCCGTGAACAGCTCGGCGGCATCGGGGATGAACTGCAGGCCGATCGGGTCCCGCGGGTGCTGGATCAGCGCCTGAAGTGCTGGCGGCACCGCCACCGCATACCGCTCGCCCACGGCGGCCACGGCGTCGCGCTGATCAGGCATGACGAGGCCTGCGCTTGCCAGCGCATCGGCGTCGCGTAGCGTTGTGGCAGTGTTCATCGCGTGGCTTTAGCCAAGGCCACGAGAGCCCGCAACCGGAGCCTGCCATGCGCTATCTGCTGTCCGACGTGTTCACCGCCCAGGCCTTTGCCGGCAACCAGCTGGCCGTGCTGCCGGATGCCGCGGGGCTGGACACGCGCCAGATGCAAAGCATCGCGCGCGAGTTCAACATCGCCGAGACCACCTTCATCACCCCGGGCAGTGCCCCAGGGCGCTTTGCGATGCGCATCTTCACCCCGTTCAACGAGTTGCCCTTCGCCGGCCATCCCACGATCGGCTCGGCCGTCGTGCTGACCCATCTCGGCCGCACCGAAGGATTGTCCGAGATCGTGCTGGAGGAGAAGGTGGGCCCGGTGCGCGTGGCACTCGGCGAGAACGCCGCCATATTGTTCATGCAGGGGGCAGCCGAGACGCGGCCGCATTCCATCATGCCGGTGGTGTTCGCGGACGCGCTCGGGCTGCGCCGGGACCGGCTGGTGGGCACGCCCTGGCAGGCCGGCTACGGCACGCCTTTCATGTTCGTCCAGGTGCAAAGCCGCGAGGATGTCGCGGCCGCCATGCTGATGGCCGATCGCTGGCACGGCTTCACCGAGGCACTCTGGGCCAACCGCGCGGTCTATGTGTTTGCCGTCACCGGCCAGGACGGTGATCGCCTGTCGGTCCATGCCCGCATGTTCGCGCCCAAGATGGGCATCGTGGAGGACCCCGCCACCGGCAGTGCCGCGGCGGCGCTGGCGGGCAGCCTGGTGACGGATGCCACAATCATCGAGATCGACCAGGGCATCGAGATGGGCCGGCCCAGCCGCATCACCGCTGGCGTCACGCGCGACGCTGGCCAGATCACCGGCATCTCGATCGCGGGCCAGGCGGTGGTGATCGCCGATGGTCAGCTGATCCGCCTGCCGTGAGGCGCTGGCATCCGCATATTCTGGCTGCCAAACTACCCGCCCTGCGCCGCCGGGCCCGGCTGGCCCAGGCGGTTCGCGCCTTCTTCGACAGGCGCGGCTACACCGAGGTGGAGACCGCCTATGCCGTGCCCACCCCCGGCGAGGAGGTGCATCTGCAGATCTTCGCCACCGAGCGGCGCAGACCGACCGGGGAGGCGGAGGCGCTGTATCTGCACACCAGCCCCGAATTCGCGATGAAGAAGCTGCTGGCGAGCGGCGCCGGGCCGATCTTTCAGCTCGCACGGGTCTGGCGCAACGCGGAGGGCAGCGATCGCCACACCCATGAATTCACCATGCTGGAATGGTATCGGCCTCAGGCCAGCATGACCGATCTGATGGATGAAACCGAAGCCCTGCTGCGCGCCACCCTGCCGCCGCTGGTCACCTGCCGCGGCATCGCCTGCGATCTCAGCCGGTTCGAGCGGCTGACCATGGCCGAGGCATTCCAGCGATACGTGGGGGCCGATGTGCTGGAGACCGCCGGAGACGCGGCGGCCCTGGCGGCGCAGGCCGGCACAAGGCTGCGCGCGGCCGAGACCTGGGAGGATCTGTTCTTCCGCCTGCTGCTGGAGCGCATCGAGCCGCAGCTGGGGCAGAGCCATCCGACCTTTCTCACCCATTGGCCGGCCGCCCAGGCGGCCCTCGCACGGCGCGATCCGGCCGACCCCAGGGTCGCCGAGCGGTTCGAGCTGTATGTGTGCGGCCTGGAGCTGGCCAATGCGTTCGTCGAACTCACCGATGCCGAGGAGCAGCGCGCCCGCTTCGTGGCGGATCGGGCACAGCGCCAGGCGCTGTATGGCGGGCCGGACTGGCCGATGGACGAGGATCTGCTGGCGCTGCTGCCCGAGATGGGCGATTGCGCCGGCATCGCGCTGGGATTTGACCGCCTCGTCATGCTCGCCGCCGGCGTGGACGACATCGCCGCCGTGCTGTGGACCGGCGAGCCTGGCTGATCCACGCGGCGCCGGCGTATAATACGATGGCCTTCCGTGAATTGTGGATTTCCTTTGACGCATTTCACAGCGCGGATTATAAAATCCCCACGTCAGCGTGGAAAATCCAATGTACGACTCTCCATCGGCCATTACCGCGATCCGCTCCAACGGCTTCACCGCCGAAGCGGCTGACTGCGCCCTGCTGTCCAGCCGGGATGAGGCCTGCGAGAGCCATGTGGCGCTCTGCGCCGAGCCGGTGCAGCCTTTCGAGCGCCTGCTGATCGGCTGGAGCCTTGGCGGCGGTGCGGTGGCATTGCTGCTGCTGGGCCTGGGGCAGCGCCTCTTCGCCTGATCCGGCTTGTGCCAGCGGTGCCGCGCACGGCACTCTCCGCCCGGGTTGGGAGAGCGGCGATCATGCGCGGTTTGGCACGATTGATGGTGATATCCGGTCTGCTGGCCTCCGGTCCGGTGTTCGCCGCCAGCTTCGACTGCAACGCCGCCAAGACCCTGCGCGAGCGCGCGATCTGCGCCGATGCCGAACTCTCCCAGGCCGATGAGGCACTGTCGGCCGCCTACACCACCACCCGCGACGCCGCGAGCGAGGCCTATCGCGCCGAGCTGTTGACCCAGCAACGCCTGTGGCTGCGCACCACCGGGGAGGTCTGCACCGCCGGCCGAAAGGATCCGAAGGACGAGGATCTGCGCCAATGCCTCAAGAGCGACATCGTCAACCGCACCGATTTCCTCAAGCGCGCCACAGCGCAGTTGGGCCCCTATCGCTTCGTGCAGAATTGGCGCATGGCAACCGCGCCTGATCCGGACAATGCGGACAATGCGATGTGGCGGTTGGCCACAGCCGAGGTCGAATGGCCGGTGCTGGAGGCGCCGAGCTCGCCCAAGACGGACGCGTTCAACGCCTATGTCAGCCGCGCCTTACATCCGGAGCCTTTGACGATCTCTGACCCAAGCCAGGACAGTGATCTCAGCCTTAGACCGCTGCGCGCGACTGCCGGGCTGATCGTGCTGCAGCGCACCGATTATTTCTACGGCCATGGCGCGGCGCACGGCAATTACGCGGTCTCCACCCTGACCTGGCTGGTCGATCAGCAGCGCGTGGTCGCAGCGGGCGATGTGTTCGAAGGCAAGGCCTGGCCAGGGCTGCTGGCGGATCTCGTGGTGGCCGAATTCAAGCGCCAGAACGATGGCGAGGCACCCTGGGGGGAGCGGGCGGACCTGCTGAAGATGGTGGCAGAGCCGGAGCGTTGGAGCTTCTCGGCCAAGGCGATCACGCTCAGCTTCAACCCCTACGAACTCGCCTCCTACGCCCAGGGCGAGATCGAGCTGGACATCCCCTGGTCCAAACTGGAGCCCGTCCTGTCAAAAGCCTCCAAAACCCTCCCCGTCTTGCGAGAGCAATGAATAAAAGTTTCTTTGGTTCTTTCTTTTCAAAGAAAGAACATCCTTGCCTGAACCACCTCACCGAGCCCGCACGAACATTGCAGCAACCCGACCCCCGAACAGATTGATCGCAAGCCCGCTGCACACCAGAACGGCCGCGGCAATCTTCCAACCCGGCATATCCTCCCCCAGCACCAGCGCCGAGGACAGCATGGCAACAATGGGCACCAGCAGCGTCGTCGGCACCACCAAAGCCGCGTCGTAGCGGTCCAGCAGCCAGCTCCAGAACGAGAAGCCCATCAACGTCACCGGATAGACGATGTAGGCGATCGCCCCCACACCCACCCAGCTGAGATGGGACAGGCTGTGCAGGATCAGCGTGGGCCCCTCCAGCAGCAAGGCAAGCGCCGCCAGCGGAATCGGCGCCATCAGGCTGCCCCACACCACCAGCGCCAGCATATCCACCCGGCCCAGCCGCTTGGACAGGATGTTGGCGACGCCCCAGGCAAAGGCCGCGGCGATCAGGCTGAGCAGGCCAGGGATCGACACATCGCCCCCCACATGCAGCGCCACCACCACCATCCCCAGCACCGCCAGCACACAGCCCGCAATCTGCGCCAGGCCCGCGCGTTCGCCCAGCAACGCCAGCGCCAGCGCCAGGGTGACAAACACATGCAGCTGCAACGCGATCGAGGCGAGACCGGCAGACAGGCCAAGCGCAATGCCGCCATACAGAAAGGCGAACTGCACGGTGAACATCACCGTCCCGAACACCGCAAGCGCCGCCCAGGCGATCTCCGGCCGTTTGATGAAGAACACCGCGGGAAACGCCGCCAGCAGAAACCGTATGGCACACAGCGTGATCGGCGGAATCGCATCCAGCCCCACCTTGGTGACAACGAAGTTGAAGCCCCAGATCACGACGAGACCCAGGGCTCCCAGAAGATGCAGCGGACGCACATTGAAGTCCTGATGAGAGTAAGCGATTTGTTCTTTTTTGAAAAAAAGAACCAAAAAACTTTTTTCACTTTGGGTGCGCGTTTATTCTGCGCGGGCGGGTTTACACCAGATATTGCTTGTCGGCGTCGATCGAGATCGCCTGGCCGCTGATCGTGGCGCCGAACGGGCTCGCCAGATACAGCGCCATGTTGGCAATGTCGTGCTGGGTGACAAAGCTGCGCAACGAAGACGCGCTGAGCAGCCGGTCCGTCTGCGCGTTCTCCCCAACACCGCCAGCCTGCGCCTTGGCCGCGATCACCCGGCGGATGCGTGGGCCATCCACCGCGCCCGGCAACAGCGCGTTGCAGCGAATGCCGTCCGGCCCCAGCTCGATCGCCAGCGTCTTGGTGAAGCCGATCACCCCCCATTTCGCCGCCGCATAGGGGGAGCGCAGCGGAAAGCCGAATTTGCCGGCAGCAGAGGCGAGGTTGATGATCGCCCCACCCCCCGCCGCCCGCAGCGCCGGCACCGCACGGCGGGATGTGTGAAACATCGCGGCCAGGTCGATGCGCAGCACCGCCTCCAGCTCCTCCGCCGTGACATCCTCCACCCGCTTGGTGGGCCCCGCGATGCCGGCATTGTTCACCAGCACATCAAGCCCGCCATGATGGGCGATTGCGGCCTCCACAAAACCCTCCATGGCGGCCACGTCACCGGCATCGGCGATCAGGCCGGGATGCGGGCAGTCCGCCATCGCCTCGCGGTCAATGTCCGAGATGAACACCTTTGCACCACAGGCGACGAAACCATCCGCCATGACACGGCCGATGCCACCGGCGGCCCCGGTGATCGCCACGCGCAGACCGGTGAGGTCGACGGGAAGATGCGTGTTGGCGCCGGTGATCATCAGATCAGCACCTGCATGTCCGCATCGATCGCAAGCGCCTGGCCGCTGATCGTGGCGCCGAACGGGCTTGCCAGATACAGCGCCATGTTGGCGATGTCGTGCTGGGAGACGAAGCTGCGCAGCGAGGTGGTGGCCACCGCAAGCTCGGTCTGGGCGTTCTCACCAAGCCCCGCGGCTTCGGCCTTGGCCTTGATCACCGCACGGATGCGCGGGCCGTCCACCAGCCCGGGCAGAATGGCGTTGGCGCGAATGCCGTCCGGGCCAAGCTCGATGGCAAGCGTCTTGGTGAAGCCCACCACCCCCCATTTCGCGGCCGCATAGGGCGAGCGCAGCGGAAAGCCGAAACGCCCGGCGGCGGAGGACAGGTTGATGATCGACCCGCCACCCGCCGCGCGCAGCGCTGGCACGGCACGCCGGCAGGTGTGAAACATGGCGGCCAGATCGATCTGCAGCGTCGCGTCCAGCTCCTCGGGGGTTACATCCTCCACCCGCTTGGTGGGCCCAGCGATGCCGGCATTGTTCACCAGCACATCAAGCCCGCCCAGATGCGCGATGGCTGCGTCAACAAAACCCTCCATCTCGGTGCTTGAGGCCGCATTGGCGATCTGCCCCGCATGGCCGCTTTCGGCCAGAGCCTCCGCGTTGATGTCCGAGATGAACAGATGCGCACCGCAGGCGGCGAAACTGTCCGCCATCACCCGGCCG
Source organism: uncultured Rhodospirillales bacterium (assembly GCA_903924855.1). Lineage (GTDB taxonomy): Bacteria > Pseudomonadota > Alphaproteobacteria > Acetobacterales > Acetobacteraceae > CAIQQQ01. The sequence goes on from CAIYCW010000150.1 coordinate 32,568, forward strand.
ATGCCGGAGGCAGCCCCGGTGATCGCCACCCGCAAGCCGGACAGATCAACCGGCAGATGCGTTCTCGCACCTTTCATCATGGTGTTTCCCCCTGTTGGTTGGGGACCATGCTAGACTGCGCAGCAAACGCCGCAAGGCACGCTTCGGGAGCGCCATCATGAATGCCGCCAATCTGATCTGGATCCTCGTGCTGGGGCTGGTCGTCGTCACCATGATGGCCGGTGCCAAATCCGTGCCGCAGGGCTATGTCTGGACGGTGGAACGCTTCGGCGCCTACACGCGCAGCCTGCAGCCCGGGCTGAATTTCCTGGTCCCCTTCATCGACCGCATCGGCCGCAAGCTGAACGTGCAGGAACAGGTGCTCGACATCCCCGAGCAGACCGTCATCACCGGAGACAATGCGACGGTGGCAGCTGACGGGGTGATCTATTTTCGCGTGCTGGAGGCCGAGAAGGCCGCCTATCAGGTGCAGAACCTGCCGCAGGCGCTGACCACTTTGGCCATGACCAACATCCGTGCGGTGATCGGTGAGATGCCGCTCGATTCGGCCCTCGCCTCGCGCGACCGGATCAACACCCAGCTGCTGACCATTCTGGACGGCGCCACCCATCCCTGGGGCGTGAAGGTCAGCCGGGTTGAGATCCGCAAGATCGAGCCGCCGGAGAATCTGATCCTGGCGATGAACCTGCAGATGACCGCCGAGCGCGAGCGGCGCGCCACGGTGGCCAAGGCCGAAGGTGAGCGGGAGGCAGCGATCAAGCGCGCCGAGGGCAACAAGCAGAGCCTGATCCTGGCCGCCGAAGGGCGGCAGGAGGCGGCGAACCGCGATGCCGAGGCGCGCGAGCGCCTGGCCAAGGCGGAGGCCTCCGCCACACGTTCGGTGGCGGAGGCGGCGCGCGATGGCGGAGAGCCGGCTCTGCGCTACTTCATCGCTGATCGCTATGTCGAAGGCTTCAAGATGCTGGCCAACTCGCCCAACAGCAAGGTGATCGTGGTGCCGATGGAGGCAACCGCCCTGGCCGGCGGCATCACCCAGGCGCTGCAGCTGCTGCAGGCCAATGGCGGCGCGCCGTCGGTTGCTGGCTCGGTGCCGAAGGTGGGCGGATGAACGGCATTCCGCCCATCGAGCCGGGGCCGGCCTGGATTGCAGGTGGGCTGCTGGCGTGCCTCGCCGAGGTGGTGATGCCCGGCGCGTTTCTGCTCTGGCTCGGGCTTGCCGCAATTGTGGCGGGGCTGGTCACACTGGGGCTGGGCTTGAGCTTCGGCTTTCAGGTGCTGGTGTTCGCGGTGGCGGCACCTGTCTCGGTGCTGATCGCGCAGCGCCGCGCGCGCGGGCCGAAACGTCTGGATGTGAATGCGCCGGCCAATTTCCTGGTGGGGCGATCCGCCACGGCCCTGGCATTCGTGGCCGGCGAGGGGCGGGTGCGGCTGGGCGACAGCGATTGGGCGGCGCGTCTGGCGTCCGATGCGCAGGCCCCGCCTCCGGGTGCGGCATTGCGTGTGGAGGCGGTGGACGGCACGGTGCTGGTGGTGCGGCCTCTTGGCCAATGACCAATGATTAACCGCCCGGCCAAAGACTGGGGAGACACAGGCGCGCAGGATCATTGCCATGGTTGACCAACAGAGACGACCGATGATCGTGCAACTCGACATGACCCCGCAGGGCGAATTCCTCTCCCCGCCGCCTGCGCCGCTGACCGCGAAGCTGCTGCGTGCGGCGATCATGGTGGCGGTGGTGGCCGGCGCGCTGAGCCTCGCGGCACTCGCTTTCTGGCTCGCCATCAGCCTGATCCCGGTGGTGATCGGTGCCGGGCTGGTGGCCTATGGGCTCTTCCGCTACCGGCTGTGGCAGATGCAGCGCGGCCGATAGGGGCGGGATATCCGGCAAAAGGCGGGTCGTGGACCCGCCCCACCCGAGCGGCGGGTCGTGGACCCGCCCTACGCGGCCTTGCGGTTTGTGGTCAGGCTGAATTCCTCGGCGATCAGCTGGTAGCTGCGCCGGCGTGCTTCCGGGTCATGCAGGGTGGTCAGCATGGCGATTTCGCCCACTCCGCACTCCTGCGCGAGGCTGCGCAGCTTGCGGGCCACCACATCCGGCGTGCCGTAGATCGCACGCGCGCGGATCTGTTCGAGCCTGGCGCGGTCCATCTCACTGAGCGTGGCGCGGGCGGCCTCCTCGGCGGAGGGCAGCGGGGCGTAGACGCCGCGATCGCGCCCCAGCCGCCAGATGGCGCGCGGCAGAAAGTGGCGTTCGGCCTCCTCCGCCGTCTCGGCGGCCATCGCCCAGACGGTGATCGCGGGTATCGGCTCCGGAAAGCGGGCGCTGGGCTTGTAAAGGGTGCAATAGGTGTCGATCGCCTCGGCGCAGCCACTGCCATCGGTGATGAAATGGGCAAAGCAATAGGGCAGGCCGAAATGGGCGGCCACCTGCGCGCCATAGTCGCTGCTGCCAAGAATCCAGGGCTCCGGTGAGCTGGGACCCACCGGCTGTGCCACCACGCTGCGAAACGGATGACGCTCCACCAGTTCGCTGCCGGACACCCATGCCAGCAGATCGCGCACCTGGGCGGGGAACAGATCGGCGGCCTGGTTGGCGTTGGGGTTCAGCGCATGGGCGGTCAGACCATCCGAGCCTGGGGCGCGGCCCAGCCCCATATCGATCCGGCCGGGGGCGATCGCCTCCAGCACGCGGAACTGCTCGGCCACTTTCAGCGCCGCGTAATGCGGCAGCATCACGCCGGCGCTGCCGATGCGGATGCGGCTGGTGGTGGCGGCGAGCGCTGCCATCAGGATCTCAGGCGCGGTGCCGGCCTGGCTTTGCGAGTTGTGATGCTCCGCCACCCAGTAGCGATGATAGCCCCACGCCTCGCAGGCCTGGGCGAGCGCCATCGATTCGCGGATCGATTGATCGGCCGAGCGTCCGGTGACGATGGTGGACTGGTCCAGAACCGAAAGCAGCAAGGCGGGTCTCCCTCAGAAGCTCACATGTCCGAATATGGCGCGCAGCACAGCCCAGACCAACCCGCCGGCCAGAAACCCCACCAACGTGCCGTTGATGCGGACATATTGCAGATCTGTGCCAACCCGCAGTTCCAGCCGATCGGTGATGGTGCGCGTGTCCCAGTTGCCGACCACATCGGCGATGAACACCTCCAGCTGCCCGGCGGCGGCCGGCATCAGTGGCACGACCACGCCCTGCACCGCGCGTTGCAGCCGGGCGCGGGCGGCGTCGTCGCGGTCCAGCAGCACGCCGAAATTGGCCAGGGCCTGCTCGAACAGCGAGATCATGTGCGAATTGGGCCGCCTGGCATCCGCCTCCACCGCCACGCGCAGCCGCGACCACACATCGCCGACCCAGGCCTGGATCGTCTCATGCGTCAGCACGCGGCGCAGCGCCTGGCCGATCTCGGCGGCGCGGGCGGGCTCGTCCTCGATGCGGGCGATCTCGCGGCGCACCCATTCATCAAAGGCTGCGCGCAGCTCGGAGCCGCCCTGTTCCATCTTCTCCAGCTCGTCATGGATCATCGCCATGGCGCGGCGCGCCACGGTGGCACCGACCGCCCAGCCCACCAGCCGGCCGCCCTGCTCGCGCACCCGCTCCTCGATGGCATGGCGCAGCGCATCCTCCCGCTCGGCAAGGAGGGATTTCACCTCGGCCAGGATGAAGCCGAACACCTCCTGGTGGCGGCCGCCCTCCATCAGCCCGCGCAGCGCGCGGCCCACCACCCGCCCGGCCGCCTCGCCCCCCAGCATGCGCGGCACGATACGCTGCAGCACGCGCCGCGCCCGGCCATCCTCCATCGAGGCCAGCAGCCGCGGCATCAGCGCCGCAAGACCCTCCGCGGCGGGACGGGTGGAGGCGGGGTCGGACAGGAAGCGGCGCAGAATGCCGGACAGATCGAGCCGTTCCAGCGTGCGGCTGATCTCGGCTTCGGTGAACACATGGGTGGCCACGAACCGGCCGAGCGCACGGCCCAAACGGGCCTTCTGGTTGGGGATGATGGCGGTGTGCGGGATCGGAATGCCCAGCGGATGGCGGAACAGCGCGGTAACGGCGAACCAGTCCGCAAGCCCACCGACAAGGCCGGCCTTGGACGAGGCCTGGAGCCATTCCAGCCAGGCCGAGTGGCCAAGCCTGGGCTCGACCGCGTAGCTGGCGAGCATCACGCCGGCCATGGCGATCAGCAGGGCGGTGGCAACGGCGCGGTGCCGGCCAAGGCGGCGTCTTGCGGCGAGGTCCCGGTCATCTGGCATTTCGGTCATGCGCGGGACATAGCATGGGCGGCTTGGTCGGCCAAACGTGACATGTTATAAAGTAACGATGATCGACCCGCTTTCCCCTCATCAAGGCCTGTCCGGACGGCTGATTCTGGCCGGTTTTCTCTGCGGCCTGATCTGGCTTGGCGTCTGGTGGGCGTCATGATCCGGCTGGACCACGTCTCGCTGCGCCAGGGCGCGCTGCTGGCGGTGGAGGATGTGTCGGTGACGTTCGAGCCGGGTCTTGTGGCCGTGGCGGGGCCGAACGGGGCGGGCAAGACCACGCTGCTGCGCGCGATCGCAGGCCTGCATCCGGTGGCCTCCGGCAGCATCACGGGCGCCGGGCTGTCCGAGCGCATCGGGTTTCTGCCGCAATCAGGCGAGGTGGACCGCCGCTTTCCCATCACCGTGCGCGAATTCGTGGGGTTTGGCGCCTGGCGCCGTGTGGGCCCACAGCGCCGTCTTCCGGAGGCGGAATATGCCCGCATCGCGGCCAGCCTGACGCGGCTGGGCATTGCCGATCTCGCCGATCGGCCGATCGCGCGGCTGTCGGCCGGGCAGTTCCAGCGGCTGATGTTCGCCCGGCTGCTGATGCAGGACGCCGATATCTTCCTGCTCGACGAGCCGTTCACCGCGGTCGACTCCGAGACGGAGGACGCGCTGCTCGACATCATCGCAACCTGGGGCGATCAGGGCCGCACGGTGATTGCGGTGCTGCATGACCAGGATCTGATCCAGGAGGCGTTTCCCAACACCTTGCTGTTGGCGCGCCGGATGATCGCCTATGGTCCGTCGTTTGATGTGCTGTCGGCGGAAAACCGCCGGCTGATCCGGCACGCCGCATGATGACGCTGCTGCAGCATGGCGTGCTGGCGCCGTTCGCCTTCGGGTTTCTGCGCCGCGCCTTGGCCGGCTGTCTGGCGCTCAGCCTGGTGGCGCCGCCGCTTGGCGTGTTCCTCACGCTGCGGCGGATGAGCCTGACGGCCGATGTACTGCAGCACGGCATTCTGCCCGGCGTGGCGGTGGGCGCCATTCTGGGCGGGCTGTCGATTTGGTGGATGGGGGTGGGCGGGCTGATCGCGGGGCTGATCGTAGCCTTGCTCGCGGCTTTGATCACGCGGGCCACCAATGGGCGCGAGGACAGCGGCTTTGCCGGGGTTTATCTGCTGGCACTGGCCATCGGTGTCACGCTGGCCACACGCGAGCGGGGGCTTGATCTCACCCATCTGCTGTTCGGCAGCGTGCTGGCGGTGGATGACGACGCGCTGCGCCTGATGGCCGGCATTTCCAGCCTGGCGTTGTTCGGCCTGGCGTTCATCTGGCGGGGCCTGGTGCTGGAGAGCCTGGATGCCGGGTTTCTGCGCGCCCAGGGCGGCATGGGCGGCATATGGCATGCAGGCTTCATGGCGCTGGTGGTGCTGTGCGTGGTGGGCGGCTTCGAGGCGTTGGGCACGCTGATGTCGGTGGGGTTGATGATGCTGCCGGCGATCGCATCCCGCCACTGGTCGCAGCGCCTGTCGGGGCAGGTCGGGGTTGCGGTGCTGATCGCGCTGATATCGTCCTGCGCCGGATTGCTTTTGTCGTTTCACGCCAATCTCCCGGCTGGGCCCGCGATCCTGCTGGTGGCGGGGGCGGTGTGGATTGCGAGCCTGCTGCTGGGGCCGGAGGAGTCGCTTCGCGCCCGCAGCCGAATATTTCCATAGGCGGAACACAGCCTTGACGTGATCCGGCCACACTCGCCAAGCAGTGTGGCGGTCGGAGGGTGGAACATGCAGTGGAATGGCACGCGGGTGTTGGTGACGGGCGGGGCCGGGTTTCTCGGCGCCAATCTGTGCCATGAGCTGGCCGCGCGCGGCGCGCGGGTGACGGCGCTGGACGGGTTTCTGTTCGGCGGCGGCGCCAATCCGGCCAATCTGGACGGGGCCGCGGTGGAGCTGGTGCGCGCCGATATCCGCGAGGTGGATCTGCGCCCGCTATGCGAGGGGGTGGATGTGATCTTCAACCTCGCCGCCCAGACCAGCCATATGGGCGGGCAGCGCGATCCGCTGGCCGATATCGCGGTGAACGCGGTGGCCCAGGTTCGCCTGATCCAGGCGGCGCGGGAGGCGGCCCCCA
>CAIYCW010000151.1 GCA_903924855.1 uncultured Rhodospirillales bacterium
CGTGCCGGTGTCGCGATGGATTGCTGCGCTTCGCGCGCAATGACGGGGTGGGGTGGGGGGTAGGCGACGTCACGCTGCCCGGGTGAAGCAGTGGGGCAAGTCGTGTCCCGAGACGGAGGCGTTCCGGATGGCGTTGTCGTGGGGAGGGCTGTCATCCGGAGGGGCCGGGCTGGTGTTGCGGTGGATTGCTGCGCTTCGCGCGCAATGACGGGGTGGGGTGGGGGCAGCAAATTCACCCGGCCCGGGTGAAGCCATATCTGATCGAGTGCCAACGGAAAAAGTTTTTTTGCTTCTTTTTGTTCACAAAAAGAAGGCCTTGCGTCCTTTGTTTGATCTAATACGGCAGCCCCACATAATTCTCCGCAACCGAGGTCGAGGCGGCGATTGATCCGGCCACGTAGTCCAGCTCGGCCAGCTGGATGCGTTGATCGAAGGCGGAATCGGTGGGGAAACGGTGCAGCATGCTGGTCATCCACCAGGAGAAGCGTTCCGCCTTCCAGACGCGGGCGAGGGCCTTGGTGGAATAGGCGTCGATCCCGGCGGCGCTGTGTTCGAGGTAGAATTCGCGCAGCGCCTCGAAGAGGTAATGCACGTCTCCGACGGCGAGGTTGAGGCCTTTGGCGCCGGTGGGCGGGACGATATGGGCGGCATCGCCTGCGAGGAACAGGCGGCCGAAGCGCATCGGCTCGGCCACGAAGCTGCGCAGGGGGGCGATGCTTTTCTCAATGGAGGCGCCGGCCACCACGCAGTCCGCCACATGGGCGGGCAGGCGGTGGCGCAGCGTGTCGAAGAACCGGTCATCGGACCAGTCTTCCACGCGCTCCTGCAGGGAGACCTGGACGTAGTAGCGGCTGCGGGTGGGCGAGCGCATGGAGCACATGGCGAAGCCGTCCGCGTGGTTGGCGTAGATCAGCTCGTCGGTTGCGGGTTTCACGTCCGCCAGCACGCCGAGCCAGCCGAACGGGTAGATGCGTTCGAACAAAGAGATGGCTTCGGTGGGGATGCTGGCGCGGCAGATGCCGTGGAACCCGTCGCATCCGGCGATGAAGTCGCAGTCCAACACGGTTGCGACGCCATCCTTGGTCCAGTGCACGCGGGGGGTGGCGGTGTCGAAGCCTTCGAGGTGGACATCCTCGGCCTCGTAGATGGTGCGGGCGCCGATGGCGGCGCGGGCCTCCATCAGGTCGCGGGTGACCTCGGTCTGGCCATAGACGGTGACGTGCTGGCCGCCGGTGAGGCCTGCGAGATCGATGCGGTGTTCGCGCCCGGCGAAGGCGAGGGCGAAGCCGCTGTGCACCAGGCCTTCGCGGTAGAGGCGCTCGGCGACGCCCGCCTGTTCCAGCATGCCGACCGTGCCCTGTTCGAGCACGCCGGCGCGGATGCGCTGCAGCACGTAATCCGGGCTGCGGCGTTCGATGATCACGTTGTCGATGCCGGCCCGTGTCAGCAGCTGACCCAGCAGCAGGCCGGATGGCCCGCCGCCCACAATGGCGATCTGTGTGCGTGTCACTCGTCTTTCCCTTCAGCTCTGGCGGCTGTGCGCCAGTCCCCAGCCCAGCATGAGATAGATCCAGCCGGCGCTCGGCACCGACAGAAAATCCATTGTGGCCGCGATCGGCCAGAATGCCACGGCGATCTGCACCAGAAAGGCGGTGCGCCAGAGGCGTTGTGTGGCGTCCTGCCCCGGGATGCGCTGGGCGCTCCAGAGAGTCCAGACCGCGGTTGCGGTCATGGCGGCGAAGAGTGCCAGCCCGGGATAGCCGCCGGCGCTGGCGGCCTCCAGATAAAATTGGTGGGGGTGGATGTTGCAGGCATCCGGCCGGGTGGCGACCATTGCATCGGTGACGCCCAGCCAATCCAGCCCTTTGAAATAGGTGGGGTCGCTGCACAGGGTGCGGAACGCGTCATGCCCGCCGCCAAACCAGGGGTGGGCGTTGAGGATGGCGATGGCACGTATATAGAGCATGCCGTAATCGCTGCTGGTGAAGTGGGAGAGCTGATCCCAGAACTGCAGCACGATATGGGCGAAGACGGTGGGGGAGATCACCTTGGTGGCCGGCACCGCGAGGGCGGCGAGGGCGAGGGCCAGCAACGCGAGGCGGCGCGTTTCGGGCAGCAGCCGGGCAAGCAGCACCACGCCGAACATCATCAGCACGATCGGCATGCGCTGGCCGATCAGCACCATGGTGATGACGCCGAATGCCAGGAACGCGCCGGCCAGCACGGGGCCCAGCTTCGGGCGGTATGCGGCGATGCGCTGTGCCCAGGGCAGCAGCAGCGGGAAGATGAACAGGACATAGGCCGAGCCGGCGCGCGGCAGGCCGGAGAACGGCCCGGTGAGGGCGCCGCTGACGGGGAAGGGGGGCTGGCCGAGGAAGTTCCGCCCGAACAGATATTGCTGCCAGCATTGCTCCACCAGCCAGGCCGCACAGGCGGAGAGCACCAGGAACAGCCGTCGCCGTGGGGCGGGGGCGAGCAGCACCCAGTTGCCCAGGGCGGCTGCCAGCAGCATGAGGCGGATGGCGCCCAAGGCCTGCAACAGTGCCGGCACGCCCTTCACCCCGATGGCCGAGCAGAACACCAGCCAGAGCCACCAGGCGAGGCTTGCCTTCATCCAGGGGGCACGCAGCCAGGCCCAGTCGGCGTCCCGCCAGCTTTTTGTCAGAAACAGGAGGCCGATGCCGGCGATCAGCGCCTCGGCCAGACCGCGGGAATAGAAGAACGCCACCGGCAGCAGCAGCGTCAGCAGCTCCGCCACCCCCGCGAGATTGCGCAGATCGATCGCGGGGAAGCGCCGGGCCATGGCAGTGTCGGACATCAAAGCGCCTCACGGGACAGCCGGTTTCAGCAGTCCCGTGAGATAGGCGGATCGCCCGGGGCGCGCAAGAATCAGCCTGCGCCTGCGGCCGGCGATGCATATGCCGCAACGGCATACAGATCGGACAGATCGGCAGCCGGCGGGTGCTTTGGATCTATATCGGAGGCTTGGTCAAGGAGCGCATCATGTCTCACTCACCGGCTCGCATCGCCTTCATCCTGGCGGGGGTTCTCGGCGTCGCAGGCCCGGCCATGGCGTTTCTGCCCTGTGGTCCGCAGGCCAGACCCACCGAAGTCTGCGCGGGATTCCAGGGCACGGTGGACAACACTTTGCCACCGCCCCAGGTCGCCCCACCGCCGAGCAACACCCCGCCGCCCATCGTTGTGCCACCCTTGCCGCAGCCGGTGTTCCCACCCGCGCCGCAGCCGATCCAGCCGTCACCCGCGCCGGGTCATTGACGCGGTTTCAGGACAGCTTCGCCAGAAACTCCAACACCAGCGCGTTGGTGGCGGCCTCGGTCTGATCCGCCACCTTCACGTCCCAGTATTGCGAGCCCGCGATGCACTCCTCCAGATATCGCGCGGCCGAGGTCGCATGCGACGCATCGGAGCCTGGCACGATCAGGGTTGGAATCTCCATGCGCAGCAGATCCTCGGCATCCGCACCGGGCGAGGTGTCACGGTCCATCAGCCGTGCCACCATGCCGGCCACCATGGTGCGGTACTTGTCCGCATCGAGCTTCGCATAGGCGGCAGCGAAGGCCGGGTCGCGCTGCAGCACGGAGACGAAGGGGCCGCCGCGCGGGTCGACACCGAAGGGCTTGCCGCCGCTCACCGCCAGATCGACCACCGCCTGCATGCCGTGCTGGCGCACATAGGCGAGATGCTCGGCAAAGCGCTGATGGCCGGAGAGGCGGTATTTCGCACCGCCCACCGGCCAGAACAGCACCAGGCTCAACACACGCTCCGGCCGCTCCACGCCAAACGCCATCGCGGCGGAGCAGCCCATGCAGCCGCCCATGATGTGGGCCTTCTCGATCCCCAGATGGTCGAGCAGACCCACACCTTGGGTGACGTAATGCGACCAGGTCACCCGCTCCACCCGGCCGCCGGACAGGCCGGTCTCGCGCCGGTCGAACGCAATGCAGGTGTATTTCTCCGGCAGATGATCGAGGAACTTGACCGTTTTGTAGACGCCCTGGCTGCGCCACTTCTCCACCGACGCGTCAAACCCGCCGGGCGCATACATCAAGATCGCCGGGCCCGAGCCCAACACCTCATAATAGGTCTCAATCCCATCGATCATCGCCGTGGTCATGATGCGTCAGACCCCTTCACAGCCGAGCTTGCGCAACGCCTCGTCCACCCAGGTCTTCGGATCGAGCTTGCCCGACAAGGTGTTGGCCAGAACCACCGCCTCGCCATCCGCTTTCTTCTTGGCGGCGGCGTAGACGCTTTCGGTGTCGTCGAACTTCACACAGACAATGCCGTCATCATCGCCCACGATGAGATCGCCCGGCTCGATCACCATGCCGCCTATGGCGAGCGGAACGTTGATCTCACCCGGGCCATCCTTGTACGGCCCGCGATGCGTCACCCCCGCGGCATAGACCGGGAAGTCGTGCTCGCTGATCCAGCCATGGTCACGAATGGCGCCCCAGATCACCACACCGGCGGCGCCCGACATCATCGCATGCGACAACATCAACTCACCAACCAGCGCGTTGGACAAATCACCGCCGGCATCAACCACAATCACATCGCCAGGCTGAATCATCAGCAGCGCCTTGTGGATCATCAGATTGTCGCCAGGCCGCACGCGGACCGTCAAAGCCGGGCCGGACAGCGCGCCGCCCTTGTGCATCGGCCGCAGCTCCGGCCCGCCGGCAAACAACCGGTTCATCGAATCCGAGATGCACGCCACCGGCACATCGCGAAACTTCGCCGCCGTCGCCGCATCCACCGCCCGCTGCCGTGGAAGAATTCTGAACCCGATGCTCATTGTGGTGGCTCCTTGGGGAGAGGCTTGAAGAAAGAAAGGCCAAGGGGCTTTGCCCCCTGGACCCCCACCAAGGGCCGAAAGGCCCTTGGAACCCGATCATTTAGCCTTGTC
>CAIYCW010000152.1 GCA_903924855.1 uncultured Rhodospirillales bacterium
ATTCCGGCGCTGACCTCGGACAGTGGCGGGCTGCCCGATGCGATGGGGCCTGGTGGGGTGCAGCTGCCATTGGGATCGCCCATCGAGGACTGGACAGCGGCGCTGTCGCGGCTGTGGGATGATCACGGCTTCTATCAGGCCAAGGCGGATGCGGCGCTTGCGCATGGCAGGCGGGCTGATTTCACGCCGGAGGGGATTGTGGATCTCTTCGTGGCGCATCTGGACGCGCATCGGGGCGGGGTGGGGGCGGAGCGGTTTCGCGCAAGCTGATCGGCAATACAGGCCGCCATGCAGGCACAGCCCTTGACCCGACGCGCCGCGTGTCGTTCAAGGCGCACATCGAGCGCGTAGCTCAGTCGGTAGAGCACGTGACTTTTAATCATGGGGTCGTGGGTTCGAATCCCACCGCGCTCACCATTGATCCCCCACACACGAGCATCGACGCGCAGGCCAGCGGGCGCTGCGGTGTTGTGATGTGCTGGATTATCCACGAAACTTGACGATATGCGCCCTCGTGGAGTCCTGCTGTGTTGGCGTGGTTGATCTCCCTGTTGCGATATCTGACCCAGCCGGACTGGGTGCAGGCGATCGGCTCGCTGCTGGCGATCGGGGTTTCGGTTTGGATCTTTCACCAATCCGAGCGGACCCGCACGCGGGAGCGGGATCTGCGCAAGCGGGATGTGGAGACTATCATCTTTCAGCAATTGCCGCTGCTGGATGCGTTCATGGGCGATTCGCTGAACCAGCTGACGGATTTTCCCAATCTCAACTACATGCTGAAGAATTACGGGGAGAAGAAGCTGAGCCATTCGGAATATGCCGCCGAGGCGTTGCTGACGGCGCAGATCCCGGCTGATCTGTTTCTGGTGAGCGGGCGGGGCGAGTTCTATCTGCTCGACAAGGCGATGAGCGAGCGGTGCCTGCACATCAATCTTGAGATCGCGCGCTATGACATTCTGATCGAGAACGCGGCCAAGCGGGTGCGGCTCAATCTGGAGGAGAACAAGGCGGAATTCGTCGCCCCCTTCATCCTGCTGCTGCACGACATCAGACGGCAGGTGGCCAGCCTGGAAGAATTCCGCAAAGCCTGAAGTGACAAAAGTTTCTTTGGTTCTTTCTTTTCAAAGAAAGAACATAGCACTTACGTCTTCCCCATCTGCGCCAGCATCCACCCCATCACATCCGCCCGTTGCAGCAGCAGCGTGATCGCAGATGCCGCCTGTGCGGTGCCGGCTGCCGCACCCTGGCTCGCCGCCGCCACCAGGTCGCAGCGATGGGCCAGCACCAGGCCTGCCGAGCGTTGGGTGTGCCCGCCGGGCAGGCGCTGGGTGTAGGCGCGCATCCGGCCGGTCATGCCGGCGATGGTGATCACCTGGCCATCGGCCAGCGGCACGAAATCGTCGCTGATCAGGTCCACATCGCTCACCGCATCCACCTCGGCATCGCCGGAGACGCCGGTGGCACAGTTGCACAGGCCGATCTTGGGGCGGACATAGACGTCCAGCGTGCCGCCACAGGCCAGCGACGTGCAGCGGAAGGCGCGGCCGGTGGGCCAGCCATCGCGGCCGAACGGCCAGGCGATCTCCTGCCAGTCGGGGGTGGAGACCAGGCCCAGCCAGCTCGCCGGCGCCTGCGAGACGAAGGAAGCCGCGGCGCCCGCCAGCAGAGAGGCCGCGACGGCCAGCCTCAGGCGCATCGCGCTATTTCAGCCCGGCCGCCGCCCGCGCCTCGCCGGTCAGTTCCAGGATGGACAGGCCGGTGTTGGCGCGATCGACGACATAGACATAGCCGCGATCGTCGAATTCGACGTTGTTGCTCTGAATGGCGGTCTTGCAGACCTCCTTGCCGTCCATGGTGACGCAGCGCTTGTCGGTGTTGGCGGTGATGGAGGGGATGAAATAGCCGACCTCCTTCGGGTGATACGGGTCGCGGATGTCGAGCGCGCGGACGCCCGCGTTGAAGAAGGTGATGAAGACCAGCTTGCCGTAATAGACCGGATCCATGCTTTCGGAGGAGGAGTGCGAGCCGAAGCGGCCACCGCGCGAGCAGAAATCGCCGCTCGCCTCGGGCACGGTGTAGCTGGCGATGCCCATGGGCCGGGTTTCCACCGTGATGTCGGCGATCCACACCATCTGGCGGGCCTCGTTGCATTCGTTGACCAGTGATTCATCGACGATCACCACGATGTCGCGGAAGCTGCCCTCCTTGTCGTTTCTGAACTCGGCGATCGGCATGTGCAGGATGGGGAAGGTGGTGTGCGCGCCGTTCATCGAGGAGAGATACATGCGCGAGATTTCCGGGTAGCGCAGATTCTCGGGCGTGGGCTCGGTGGGGCCGTGCAGCAGCTTGTCGCGGTCGACGATCTGCAGCAGCCCGCCCTTGTTGGTGCCGTAGCCGAAATAGACGCGGTTGCCCTTCACCCCGGTGGAGATGCCGCCATGCAGCTCGGTCGGCACCACGCCGGTTGAACCCGGCTCCTGGCCGGGCAGGCCGAAATCGCGGATCTTCACGGGGTGGGCGGGGTCGGACAGGTCATAGACCTGGGTCATCCGGCGGATGCGCCAGTCCGGATTGCCGGAGACGAGATAGGCGATGCCGGTGTCGCATTCCCAGAAATTCTTGTGGGTGTCCTTCAGCCCGGTGAGGCGGGTGATCAGCACCGGGTGCTCGGGGTCCGCCACGTTCCAGATCTCATGCGCCTCTGAGCCTTCGGCGCGCAGCATGTAGATGGCGGTCTTGTCGCCTTTGGGGAGCAGCTTGCCGTCGCAGATACGCACCATCTGGGCGCCGCCGCCCTCATAGGTGCCGGGCTGACCCGGGATATGGGTGAGGTATTTCGGATGGGCGGGGTCGGTGACGTCGACGATCGAGGTGCCGTTGGGCTCCTTTTTGCCGGTGATCGGGTTGAGCGGCTCGTGGATGTCGTCGGTGCCGCCGTGATGGCCGATATAGGCGATGTAGCGGTTGCCCTGATGGAAGATGGTGGGCTGGTAGGCGGAGCGGCCCTGCAGGTCGCTACTGCCGACAAGGCGCATGTTCGAGGCTTCCGGCGGATCACCGATCTTGGGGGCGGCGTGGGCGGTGATCGTGGCCATCATGGCAAGGCTGGCGGTCAGTGCCAGCAGGGGCAGGGTGCTGCGCAAAACATCTCTCCCATCATGGCCGGTTTGTCCCGGTCTTGTGGGCGCGCAGTCTTGCAGCGCCCTGGGGAAGCGAAGCGCAATCCTCAGGGCGTGGCAAGCAAAACGCTATTCGCCGCGCAGCGCGAAGGCGGCGCGCGCGCCCGGGCGGGCGAGGCCTGCCTGGTAGTAGGCCAGCGTTGCGGGGCGTTCGGCCAGAACCTGCGGGGTGAAGCGCAGATAGAACAGGCAGCCGATCAGGTTGAGATCGGCCACCGTGAAGCGGCCGCCCACCAGATGGCCATGGGCCGACAGATGCGCCTCCAGCACGGCAAGCGGCGCCTGGAGGCGGGCGATCGCGGCTTCCACCACGGCGGGATTGCGCTGCTCGGGCGGGTAGAAGCTGGTGTTATACATGATCGGCGCCGCCTGGGCCTCGATCTCCAGCACCGACCAGAGTGCCCACATCGTCATCCGGCCATCCTCGCCGAGATCGGCCGGTGCCAGGGGGCCGCCGAACTTCTTGGCCAGATAGAGGTTGATGGCGAGGGATTCGCTGAGCACCACGCCGTCATCATCGATGACCGGCACCTGGCCGTTGGGGTTGATGCGGCGGAATTCGGCGCTGCCCGAGCCCTCCGGGCCGAAGCCCATCTCGACATGTGTGTATTGCGCGCCCAGTTCCTTCAGCAGCCAGAGCACGCGAATGGCGCGCGAGCGCGCGATGCCGTAGACTGTCAATGCCATGGTCAGGATCCTTCACCGATTTGGTGTCGCATCAGACAACGCGACCGGATTGGCCGCAAGCAGCTGAAACGTCCGGCCATGAGCGATGTCATCCCTGCATCCTGTTGAACCAACGCTGATCGGACCCTGTCATGGACAGCATCGTCACCGCTGAAACCACAACCGCGCAGCAAGCCTCGTCCTGCCCGCGCCGCACGGCCCTTGTGCTGCAGGGCGGCGGCGCGCTGGGCAGCTATCAGGCCGGCGTGTTCGAGGCGCTGCACACCGCGAACGTGCTACCGGATTGGGTGGCCGGCATCTCGATCGGCGCGATCAACGCCGCCATCATTGCCGGCAACGCGCCCGAGCGCCGGGTTGAGCAGCTGCGCAGCTTCTGGGATGAGATCACGGCCCCAACCTCACTTTGGCCAAAACCCGTCTCGATGACGCCGATGGAGCGCAGCGCGGGTGCGCTGGGCGCCATGCTGTTCGGCCAGCCCGGGTTTTTCGCGCCCCGCTCCCCGCTGTCCTGGCTGGGGCAGCCACAGCCTTCCAGCCTGTATGACACCTCGGCCCTGCGCTCCACGTTGGAGCGGCTGGTGGATTTCGACCGGATTGCTGCCGTGGAGACGATTCTGAGCGTGGGGGCGGTGAATGTGCGCACCGGCCAGTTCCGCTATTTCGACAACCGCCAGACCAGGATCGGCCCCGAGCACATCATGGCCAGCGGCGCGCTGCCGCCGGGGTTTCCGGCCGTGGAGATCGAGGGCGATCCGTATTGGGATGGCGGCCTGGTGTCCAACACGCCGCTGCTGCATGTGCTGGAACAGGAGCCGCGCTATGACAGCCTGATCTTTCAGGTGGATCTGTTCCAGGCCTATGGGCCGGAGCCGGCCACGCTGGATCAGGTGCTGGAGCGGGACAAGGACATACGCTACGCGAGCCGCACACGGTCCGCCACACGGGCGGCCGAGCACAACCACAATCTGCGCGCCCATGCCCAGGCGCTGTGGGAGAAGCTGCCGGAGGCGGTGCGGCAGATGCCGGAGGCGCAGTTCCTCAACGCCACGCGCTGCCCGACGCAGATGGACATCGCCCTGTTGATCTATCGGCCATTCGAGCCGCAGGGCTCGGCGAAGGATTACGAGTTCAGCCGCGGCACGATGCAGGCGCGCTGGGAGCGCGGGCGGGCGGATGCCGAGGCGACGCTGCGTGCAGCGCCCTGGAAGCAGCCGTTTCCGCCCGGGCGAGGCACGCGGATCAGTGACGTGCTGCATGAACTCTATGTCAGAGAGCGCGGCGTGGACGCAGCCAAGCCCAAGTAGAGCGGGATGCCGCCTGATGTTTCTCACCGGATGCCGTGGTGTCACAGGACATCAGGCATCCAGCCGCTTACCAGTCAGACACGCTTCAGAAGGGAATTTTCATCATGGGTCAGCTTCAGGACAAGGTTGCACTGATCACAGGCTCGGCCTCCGGCATCGGCCGGGAGATCGCGCTGAAATTCGGCGAGGAGGGGGCGAAGATCGTCATCGCCGACCTCAACATGGCGGCAGCACAGGCCACGGCGGATGATTTCACGGCCAAGGGGCACACCGCCATGGCGGTGTCGATGGATGTGAGCAGCGAGCAGGCGGTCGAGGATGGGGTTGCCGCGGTGATCGCGGCCTGGGGCAAGGTTGATATCCTGGTGTCCAACGCGGGGATTCAGATCGTCCATCCGATCGAGGATTTCCCGTTTTCGGATTGGAAGAAGATGCTGGCCATCCATCTGGACGGCGCGTTCCTCACCACCAAGGCCTGTATCCGCTCGATGTATGCCAATGGCGGCGGCAGCATCATCTATATCGGCTCGGTGCACTCCAAGGAGGCCTCGGTGCTGAAGTCGGCCTATGTCACGGCCAAGCACGGGCTGCTCGGCCTGTGCCGGGTGGTGGCGAAGGAAGGGGCGAAGCACAATGTGCGCGCCAATGTGATCTGCCCGGGCTTTGTGCGCACGCCGCTGGTGGAAAAGCAGATCCCCGAGCAGGCGAAGGCGCTTGGCATCACCGAGGAGGAGGTGGTGAAGAACGTCATGCTGAAGGAGACGGTGGACGGCGAGTTCACCACCACGGATGACGTGGCGGCGGCGGCGTTGTTCTTTGCCGGGGCCAAGACGAATGCGATGACCGGCCAGTCGATCGTGGTCAGCCACGGCTGGTTCATGGAGTAACCCGTAGGGCGGAGGAGGCACAGCCGTCATCCGCCCTCTCCCTTGGACGGCAGGGTGTCGGCGGATGACGGCTTCGCCGTCTCCCTTGCATGACAGGGTGATGGCGGATGACGGCTTCGCCTCTTCCGCCCTACGCGTTGCGGCATTACGGTCCGCGCCGTTCTGCAAACTGGAGATGCGTCATGGCCGAGGCCTTTATCTGCGATTTCGCCCGCACCCCGTTCGGCCGCTATGGCGGCGCGTTGAAGGATGTGCGCGCGGATGACCTCGGCGCCCACCCGCTGCGTGTGCTGCGCGAGCGCAATGCCGCGGTGGATTGGGACGCGGTGGACGATGTGTTCTACGGCAACGCCAACCAGGCCGGCGAGGACAACCGCAACGTGGCGCGCATGAGCGCCCTGTTGGCGGGGCTGCCGATCTCGGTGCCGGGGGCCACGATCAACCGGCTGTGCGGCTCGGGCCTGGATGCGGTGGGCAGTGCGGCGCGGGCGATTCGCGCGGGTGAGGCGGAGCTGATGCTGGCCGGCGGCGTGGAGAGCATGACGCGCGCGCCCTTCGTGCAGGGCAAGGCCACCGAGGCGTTCAGCCGCAGTGCTGAGATCTATGACACCACGATCGGCTGGCGCTTCGTCAACAAGTTGATGAAAGAGATGTACGGCGTTGATTCGATGCCGGAAACCGCTGAGAACGTGGCAACGGACTACCAGATCAGCCGTGCCGATCAGGATCTGTTCGCCTATCGCAGCCAGCAGAAATGCAAGGCGGCGCAGGAGGCCGGCGTGTTCGCGCGTGAGATTGCTCCCATTACCATCAAGGGCCGCAAGGGCGATGTGGTGGTGGACACGGATGAGCATCCGCGGCCGGACACCACGCTTGAGATGCTGGGCAAGCTGAAGGCGCCGTTTCGCAAGGAGGGCGGCTCGGTGACGGCGGGCAATGCATCCGGCGTCAATGACGGGGCGGCGGCGTTGGTGCTGGCAAGCGAGTCGGCGGCGGTTCGCCACGGGCTCACGCCGCGGGCCCGAGTCGTGGCGATGGCCACGGCGGGCGTGGCACCACGGGTGATGGGCATCGGGCCGGCGCCGGCGGTGCAGAAGCTGCTGGCGCGCACCGGCATGACGCTGGGCGATATCGACGTGATCGAGCTGAACGAGGCGTTTGCGGCACAGGGTTTGGCGGTTTTGCGCATGCTGGGGCTTGCGGATGATACTCAGATGGTCAACCCGCATGGCGGCGCCATCGCGCTGGGCCATCCGCTGGGGGCTTCGGGGGCGCGGCTTGCGATGGCCTGCGTCAACGCATTGGAATTGCTCGGAAAGAAGCGCGCCATCGCCACGATGTGCATCGGGGTGGGGCAGGGCATTGCGGTGATGATCGAGCGGGTGTGAATGGATGCGTGACAATGCGGCCGGCGCGCGCGCCGGCCGCATGGTGCGATGCGCCAATATCCGGTGTTTTCAGGGATGTTTCGTGGGAAACATGCTGGACAATAGCGGTATCGCTGGGTTACTAAGATGTTAAGTGGAGAGATAGGGGTTATGCGCCTGCCACAGGCAGCGCTTGGCGTCCAATTCGTCTCGGGATATTTCGCCTCCGTCCTGCGGGCCGGGTGTCGACAGGAGTGGTTGATATGTCGAAGTTTATGAAGTTTGCATTGAGCGCGCTGGCCATGTCAGCTGCCGGTGCAACAGTGACCCCGGCATTGGCGTCGTTCACTCCCGGCGTTGGTGATGTGATCAACTTCAACGTGACGACGGTGAATGGTTCGATCTCCGGCAATCTTACCTTCGGGGCTGGCGGCGTCATTGTCTCTGACAGCGTGACGCTGAATGAGCTTAGCAACCCGGTCCCCAACGCGATCTCGACCGTAAGCGGTGCTAGCTCGATTAACAACTTGAGCCCGGGGCAGCTTTCGAACAGCGTGCATTTTGAGTTTCCAGGCACCGTGACGTTTAATACGACCCCGACCGTATCGTTCGGCACGTCGCTCCCCGACTATACTCTGACGTTGGTCGAGTATGTCAGCTTGGGCAGTTACGTTAAGTCTGGAGTGACATACACAGTCCAAGGTGAGTATACTGTCACC
The DNA here is from genome assembly GCA_903924855.1 of uncultured Rhodospirillales bacterium. GTDB lineage: Bacteria > Pseudomonadota > Alphaproteobacteria > Acetobacterales > Acetobacteraceae > CAIQQQ01. The sequence continues at coordinate 8,144 of CAIYCW010000152.1, forward strand.
CTTGGTTCTCTCTCCTCTCTGACTTACGGTACCAATTCAATCGATCCTGGGTATCAGGCCACAACGGGGAACAATGTCGACACCAGCTTCAACATTGTGAATCAAAACACTTCAGGGGTTGTGCACACCTCGACGGTGTTGGTGCAGGACCAAGTGCTTGATGGTACGAGCACGGTTACAATTCCCGAGCCCGCATCAATGGCGCTCGTTGGATTTGGTCTGGCCGGTCTGGCCTTCGCGCGTCGCCGTCGCGCCTGATCCTTCAGGCATCGCTTTGGAAAAGCCGGGCCCTGTGCCCGGCTTTTTTGTGTCCGCGTGGGGCGGGAGAGGCGATGCTGTTGTCCGCCTTCCTCCGTCCCAACAGGCCCAAGGCGGATGACGGCTTCGCCTCTTCCGCCCTACGTGATCGCGCGGCTTCGGCTCTTCCGCCCACCATGATTGCGGTGCAACATGGGGATGTGGCACACCTCCGGGCATGATCACACGTCGCCCCCTGCTCGCCGCTGCCCTCGCAACAGCCCTGGCACACCGCGCCAGCGCCGAGCCCGGCATCGCGTTTCCCGCCTATCTCAGCCAGCTGCGCGCCCAGGCCAAACGCGCCGGCATCTCGGATCGGACCATCGGCACGGCGCTGGGAAACCTCTCGCCGGTGCAGCGGGTGATCGAGCTGGATCGCAACCAGCCGGAATCGAAGCTCACCTGGCAGCAATACAAATCCCGCCTGGTCTCACCCGCCCGCATCGCCAAGGGGCGGCCGCTTTACGCGCAGCATCGCGCTTTGCTCGCCCGCGTGGCCGATCGCTACGGCGTGCCGCCCGGGGTGATCATGGGCATCTGGGCGCTCGAATCGGATTACGGCGCGCAGATGGGTGGCTTCAAGGTGATTGACTGTCTGGTCACGCTGGCCTGGGAAGGCAGGCGCCGCGCCTATTTCGAATCGCAGCTGATGGACGCGCTGCGCATCGTCGATCACGGCGATATCACGCCCGATCACATGATCGGCAGCTGGGCCGGCGCCATGGGGCAGACCCAGTTCATGCCCGACAGCTTCATCAAATACGCCGTTGATTTCAGCGGCACCGGACGGCGCGATCTGTGGACGGATATGGGGGACGTGTTCGCCTCCACCGCCAATTACCTGGCGCGGGAGGGCTGGCAGGCCAACATCCCGTGGGGTCGGGCGACCGACCTGCCGCCGGGCTTCAACATGCAGCTGGCCGGCCATGACAAACGGCGCTCGGTGGCCGATTGGCGCCTGCAGGGGCTGATCATCGATGCGCTGCCGGCCGAGACCAAGGTGGCGGTGGTGCTGCCGGGCGGGCCGGGCGATGAGGCCTATCTGGCGTTCTACCCGAGCTATCGCGCCATCCGGCAGTACAACCCGCCCGACAAATACTGCCTCAGCGTGGGATTGCTCGGCGATGCGATCACCGCCTGAGATGCGCATGATCCGTCCTGTTGTGCTGCCGATCATCCTTGTGGCCTTGCTGGGCCTGGGCGGCTGTGTGCTGTTCCGCCGGCCGGTGCCGCAAGCCACGCCGACCCTGCATGAGGTGGTGGGGGCGCCGTATCAGGAGGGCGGGGTGTGGCGCTATCCGCGGGCGGAATACGGCGTGGATCAGACTGGCCTTGCCACCATCATGGCGGATCGCTACCCGGCCGGGTTCACCGCCGATGGCGAGGTGTTCGACCAGACGGCGCTGGCCGCCGGTCACCGCACGCTGCAGCTGCCGGCGGTGCTGATCGTGACCAACCTTGAGAACGGCCGGCAGATCCGCGTGCGGTTGAACGATCGTGGCCCGAGCCAGCCGGGGCGGCTGATCGCCCTCACGCGCCGCGCGGCGCAGCTGCTTGGCATTGTGCGGGATGCGACACGCGTGCGTATCCAGATGGATGATGCCGCCACCCGCCAGATCGCAGCCGAGCTGGAGGGCGCGGCACCGCCCGAGATTGCCGTGGCCGCGGCACCGCGCGGTGCCATCGCAACCGAAAGCCTGACGCCGCCGGACGGGTCCGCCCAGTCGAGCCGGGGCCGGGTGGCGGCCTCCAGGCCGGTGACGGCGGATGCGCTCACGCCGGTAGGCACGCCCGTCGCGTCCCGCCTGCCGGAGCAGGTGACCCAGACCAGCCCCGCGCCGGGGCAGCTTTACGTCTCGCTGGGGGATTTCAGCCGGCTCGACTACGCCTCCATCCTGGCGAACAAGCTTGCCTATCTGGGGGCCAGACTCGTGACCAGCTACACAGCGCCGCGCGACAAGGCGTATCGTCTGCAGATCGGGCCGCTGCCGACGGTGGCGGATGCCGAAGCCATGATGAACCGGGCGATTGCCGCAGGAGTGAATGATGCCGCCATCACCGTTCAATAGCGGAACTCTGCTGCGCCGCAGCCTGCTGGCGGGGGCAGCTTTGCTGCCGGCCGTGGCCGTGGCACAGACCGCGCGCAAGCCCGCGAAGCCGGCGGCAAAACCGGCCTTGGCGGGCGCGCCCAAGCCCGCGCGCAAACCGGCCGAGCCGGTTGCGACCGGAAGCCCTGCGCAGACGCCGATCGGCCCGATCGACACCCAGGCGCGCTATGCGGTGATCCTGGATTTCAACTCCGGCGCCACGCTGCTCGACAAGGACGCGGACGTGTCGCAGACGCCGTCCTCGATGACCAAGCTGATGACCGCCTATCTGGTCTATGAACGGCTGAAGGAGGGCAAGCTCAGCCTGACGCAGGAGCTGCCGGTCAGCGAGAAGGCCTGGCGGATGGGCGGCTCGAAGATGTTCGTGGCGCTCAATTCCAATGTGAAGGTGGAGGACCTGATCCGCGGCATGATCGTGCAGTCCGGCAACGATGCCTGCATCGTGCTGGCGGAGGGGATTGCGGGGTCCGAGCAGCAATTTGTCGAGCTGATGAACGCCAAGGCGCGGGAGTTTCATCTGACGGCCACGAATTTCCGCAACTGCACCGGCTGGCCCGATCCGGAGCACCGGATGACGGTGCGTGACATTGCGGTGGTGGCGCGAAGGCTGATCACGGATTTTCCGGAATACTACAAATACGACGCCGAGAAGAGCTTCAAATACAACGGCATCGATCAGGCCAACCGCAACGCCCTGGTGCAGAAGGGCACGGCGGACGGGCTGAAGACCGGCCACACCGAGGATGGCGGCTACGGCCTGGTGGCCAGCGCCCAGCGCTCCGGCCGGCGGGTGATCGTGGTGATCAACGGCCTGCCCACGATGCGTGCCCGGGCCGAGGAGGGGGAGCGGCTGCTGGATTGGGCGTTTGCCAGCTTCGAGAATGTGACGCTGTTCTCGGCCGGCGACGTGATCGAGCGTGCGCCGGTGTGGCTTGGCACCCAGCCCAACGTGCCACTGATCGCCGGGCGCGATCTGGTGATGACCATGCCGCGCAACTGGCGCGACAAGGCAAGCATCGCGGTGGATTACGACAGCCCGGTTGCGGCCCCGGTGCTGCGCGGCACACGGCTTGGCACGCTGAGCGTGCGCGGCGACGGCGTGCCGGAGCTGAACGTGCCGCTGTTCGCGGGCGCTGATGTGACACGTCTTGGCCTGCCGGGCCGTGCCATGGCGGTGCTGGCGCACGCGCTCACCGGCGCCTGATGGCCGCATCCGCAGCCGGGCGCTTCATCACCTTCGAAGGCGGGGAGGGGGCGGGCAAAACCACGCAGATCGCCCGCCTGGCGCAGGCGCTGCGCGCCCGCGGGCATGAGGTGGTGCAGACGCGCGAGCCGGGGGGCGCGCCGGGGGCCGATCTGCTGCGCGCCATGCTGCTGGAGGGGCGCTATCACTGGCCGTCTCTTGCGGAGATCCTGCTGCATTTCGCCTCCCGCGCTGATCATGTGGAAAGCGTGATCCGCCCGGCTCTGGCGCGCGGGGCGGTGGTGCTGTGCGACCGGTTTGCCGACAGCACGATGGTCTATCAGGGCTTTGGCCTGGGCGGGGACCGTGCGCGCATCGCCGAGCTTTCCAGCATGATCGGCCTGGTGCCGGATCTCACCCTGGTGCTCGATGTGTCGGTTGCCACCACCCAGGCGCGGCTTGCGGCACGCGGCCAGGCGGCGGATCGGTATGAAAGCCTGGGCGAGGCGTTCTTTGCCCGCATCCGCGATGGGTTTCTCGCGGTGGCGCGGGACAATCCGGATCGCTGCGTGGTGCTCTCCGGTGAGCGCGCACCGGATGCGGTGACCGAGGCGATCGCGTCGGTCATCGCAGCGCGTCTGCCCGGTCTCGCATGAGCGCGCCCGCCCCGCGCGAGAATGATCTGCTGCTGGGCCAGGCCGAGGCGGAGGCGACACTCTGCCACGCCGTCGCCTCCGGCCGGATGCATCATGCCTGGCTGATCACCGGCCCCTCCGGCGTGGGCAAGGCCACCTTGGCCTATCGCCTGGCCCGGCACATCCTGGCCGGCCAGCCGAAATCGGACACGCTGGCCCTGTCGGCCGCGCATCCGGTGTTCCGCCGCGTGGCCGCCGACACCCATGCCGATCTGCTCACCGTGGAGCGCGAATGGGATGAGAAGAAGAAGAAGAAACAAGGCGAGATCCCGGTGGACACGGTGCGCGGCATCGCCGGTTTTCTGCATCTGACGGCGGCCGAGGGCGGCTGGCGGGTGGTGATCGTCGATGGTGCCGAGGACATGAACCGCAACGGCGCCAATGCGCTGCTGAAGGTGCTGGAGGAGCCGCCGCCGCGCACCGTGCTCATTCTGGTGTGTGCCGCCGCCGGCCGCCTGCTGCCCACCATCCGCAGCCGCTGCCGCCGGCTGCGCCTGGGGGCATTGGACGACATCGTGCTGCTCGACCTGCTGGCGCGCTACCTGCCCGAGCAGAGCGAGGCGGAGCGGCTGCGGCTGGCAAGCCTTGCCGATGGCTCGATCGGCCGCGCGTTGACGCTGGCCGAAGGCGGCGGGCTGCCGGCGGCGGATTGGGTTGGCCGGGTGATCCGCGAACTGCCCCGCCCGCGTCATCGTCTGGCCGATGAGGTGGCGGATGGGCTGGGACGTGGCGAGGATGCGTTCGCCACCTTCATGGAGCTGCTGCGCGCGGACATCTCGGCCGCCGTGCGCGACAGCGCGCGGGGCCTGGCCGAGCCGGAGCAGGCCCAGCTGATCGGCCAGCGCAGCCTTGCCGACTGGGTGGATATCTGGCAGGCGCTTGGCGCATTGCAGGCCGAGACCGAAGACCTCTATCTCGACAAGCGACAGGCGATTGCCAAGACCATCTCGATGCTCGCCGGCGCCTGACGCCGTGCTTGCGCTGGAACACGATATGAAACCGACATTCTACATCACCACGCCGATCTTCTACGTCAACGGCGCCCCCCATATCGGTCACGCCTACACGATGATCGCGGCCGACGTGATGGCCCGCTTCAAGCGGCTGGACGGCTATGACGTGTTCTTCCTCACCGGCACCGATGAGCACGGCCAGAAGGTCGAGAAGGCCGCCATCGACGCCGGCAAGACCCCGCAGCAATTCACCGATGAGGTCAGCGCCGTCTTCCGTGACATCGCCGCCCGCATGAACGTGTCCAACGACGCCTTCATCCGCACCACCGAGCCCCGGCACTACAAGGCCTCCCAGGCGCTGTGGGAAAACCTGATCGAGGCCGGCCATATCTATCTGGGCGGCTATGAGGGCTGGTACGCCATCCGTGACGAGGCGTTCTATGACGAGAGCGAGCTTACGACCAACGCCCAGGGCCAGCGCGTGGCGCCCACCGGCGCTCCGGTCGAGTTCGTCACCGAGCCGAGCTATTTCTTTCGCATGTCCGCCTTCCGCGACCGGCTGGTGGACCATATCGAGGCCAACCCCGAGTTCATCGGCCCGGCCGCCCGGCGCAACGAGGTGCTGGGCTTTCTCAAGGGTGGGCTTACGGATCTGTCGATCAGCCGCACCAGCTTTCGCTGGGGGGTTCCGGTGCCGGGCGACAATGCGCATGTGATGTATGTCTGGCTCGATGCGCTGACCAACTACCTCACCGCCCTCGGCTATCCGGATGACGAGGCGCCCGATATGCGGTTCTGGCCGGCCGATCTGCATCTGGTCGGCAAGGATATTCTGCGCTTTCACGCCGTGATCTGGCCGTCCTTGCTGATGGCCGCCGGCCTGCCTTTGCCCAAACGCGTCTACGCCCATGGCTGGTGGACGATCGAGGGCGAGAAGATGAGTAAATCCATCGGCAACGTCATCGACCCGCGCGAGCTGGCAGACACGTTCGGCGCCGACCCGCTGCGCTTCTTCCTGCTGCGCGAGACCAGCTTCGGCTCGGATGGCGATTACAGCCGCGCCGCCCTGGTCCGCCGCCTCAACGTCGAACTCGCCAACGACCTCGGCAACCTCGCCCAGCGCACGCTGAGCTTCGTCGCCAAGAACGCGGGCGGTGTCATGCCCAAGAGGGGGCCCACAACTGAGGCCGATAGCGTGATTGCCACTATGTGCAGTGAGCTTCACGATATCATTTCGCCAATCATTGACCGACAAGATTTCAGCATCGCGCTGGAAACCATCTGGGTCGCGATCCGCGCCGGCAACGCCTATATCGACCAGCAGGCCCCCTGGACCCTGCGCAAGATCGACCCCGTCCGCATGGAAGCCGTCCTCGCCAACCTGCTCGACCTGCTGCGCGTCGTCTCCACTCTGCTGCAACCCTTCATGCCGGACAGCATGGCCAGGATGCTCGACCAGCTCGGCGTGCCTCCTGGACAACGCGAGTTTGCCGCCCTCGCCACCCCCTTGCCCGAAGGCACCGCCCTGCCACCCCCCGAAGGCGTCTTCCCCCGCTTCGTCGAGGCCGCCTGATGCTGGTCGATAGCCACTGCCATCTCGACTATTTCTCAGCCGAGGAACTCCCCGGCGTGATCGCCCGCGCCGCCGAGTCCGGGGTGGGGGAGATGGTCACCATCGGCACCAGGCTCGCCCAGGCGCCCTGGCAGAAACAGGTGGCCGAGGAAAACCCCGGCGTCTGGGCCGCCATCGGCATCCACCCGCACAATGCGGGGGAGGGGGATCTGCCCAGCCCCGCCGAGCTGATCTCCCTCACCGATCACCCCAAAGTGGTCGCCATCGGCGAAACTGGCCTCGACTATTTCTACGACAAGGCCCCGCGCGACCGGCAGGCCGAGAATTTCCGCATCCACATCCAGGCCGCCCGCCAAACCGGCCTGCCGCTTGTCATCCACGCCCGCGACGCCGATGACGACGTGGCGGAAATCCTGCGCGACGAGACAGGGAAGGGCGCCTTCCCCTTCCTGCTGCACTGCTTCAGCTCCACCCGGGCGCTGGCCGAAACCGGCCTCGAACTCGGCGGCTATCTCAGCTTCTCCGGCATGCTCACCTTCCCCAAATCCCAAACCATCCGGGACATCGCGAAGGACGTGCCGAAAGACCGCCTGCTGGTGGAAACCGACAGCCCCTACCTTGCCCCGGTGCCCTATCGCGGCAAGAAATGCGAACCGGGCTGGACCGCCCACACCGCCAAAATGCTGGGCGAGCTGCACGGGCTGAGCCCGGACGGCATCGCCGAACTCACCACCGCCAACTTCCGCCGCCTCTTCTCGCGAACCGCCTGATGGGCCTGCGCGTCACCCTGATGGGCACCGGCGGCTCCGCCGGCGTGCCCCATATCGGCGGGCCCGACGGCGCCGGCGACTGGGGCAGCTGCGACCCCGCCGAGCCCCGCAACCAGCGCCTGCGCAGCTCCACCCTGCTGCAGAACACCAGCACCGGCGAAACCCTGCTCATCGACACCTCGCCCGACATGCGCACCCAGTTCCTCGCCAACCGGGTGAAATCGGTGGACGCCATTCTCTTCACCCACGCCCACGCCGATCACGTCGTCGGCATCGACGATGTTCGCATCCTCAACCGCATCGCCGGCCGCCCGCTGGACGCCTATGGCTTCCAGGCCACGATGGACGAGCTGACCCGCCGCTTCGCCTATGTCTTCCAGCCCTGGACCACGGCGCCGCTCTTCTTTCGCCCCTGCCTGGTCCCCAATATCGTGGCACCTGGCGATACCCTCCACACCGCGGGCCTGGAGCTGCGCCTGTTCGACCAGGACCACGGCTTCGTCCATTCCCTCGGCCTGCGCTGCGGCGCCTTCGGCTACAGCACCGATGTGGTGCAGCTCGACGACACCGCCTTCGACACCCTTTCCGGCATCGACACCTGGGTCGTCGGCTGCTTCCAGCACCGCCCGCACAACACCCATGCCTGGACCGAGCGCGTGCTGGGCTGGGTCGACCGCCTGAAACCGCGGCGCACCATCCTCACCCATATGGGCAACGAGATGGACTGGGCGACACTCCGCCGCGACCTGCCACCCGGCGTGGAACCGGCGTTTGACGGGATGGTGTTGGAGTTTTCGTAGCGGCTTTGGATAAAGACCTTAAGACCTTCTTTTTGTGAACAAAAAGAAGCAAAAAAACTTTTATCACTCCAAGCGCGCGCGGACGCTCATGCCGCGTCCACCCAAGTCACAACGCCGCTTTCACCGTCATTGCGAGCGAAGCGAAGCAATCCACCGAACCCCAGCCTCGCCCTCCGAAGCCACACCAAAAATAAACATACCGGAACAATTTCCACGCACCGCCGCCCCACCGCCCACTCACCGAATTTTTCCATAACCCTCCCGCCGCGCCGCCGAAAGCACACCACGCGGCAACGGTATCCGTCCCAGATCCAGCTTCGGCCGAGGCTTGCGGACACGCGGCACCCGGGCAGGCTTCTCAACCGGCGGCACAGGCACACGACCCGGATGCAACACATCCGTCTCGATCGCCAGGGCCCGACACAGCGGCCGCAACAGACGCGCCGCCTGCGGGGCAGACTGCAGCAACGCCAGCATGTCAGGCTGACCCAGAACAAACCGAAGCTGCGCCGCCAAACCGGCCGCCTCATGCGAACCAGCCTGCACCAACCAACCAAACCGCCCAGGCCAAACCCGCTTGCCGCGAGGGCAGGGCATCTCCTCACGGCGCGCGCGGGTCACACCAGGCCTGCGAGCCACCAGCCGCCCGGCCCGAAACCGCGCCAGCAACCGCTCCATCCGCACGCCGATCTCACCCACACGCCGATACAGCAACAGCACCAGCGGCACAGGCATCAGCCAGCGCCCACCCCAAGCCGCCACACGCTCCCGCAACGCGGCCAGCATCAGCGCAAGAGTCACGGTCTGGGGAGGAAAAGACAGCAGCACCATCCTCCAGCGTGTTCCACACCGCCTGGCTGACTGCAACATTTTCCGCTCATTCCAACCAAGCGAGGCCGGTTCCAAGGTTGTCGGACGGCTGAAGCGGTTGCACAATTTCAACGCGGAGGGCTGGAAGATCGATTGGCAGCCGATTGAAACCTACCCCTGGGGGCCGGTGGCGCTTTTCTACGCGCCGAAGACAGAGGCCCATCCGAACGGGCCGCAAATCTTCGTCGGCTGGCTGGAGGCGGTATGTGGCACTACCGCGACGCCAACGTGCCCTGGAGTTGCGGCGACGTCTTCGGCGCCGAACCCACCTATTGGGCAAAGCTGAACTGGCCCGATGGCACCGCGCTGGACAGCTACGAATTCGGCCGCCGAAAACCCGCGCAACCGTAACCACCACCCGCAATTGCCGCAAAACCCACATATCGAATTACCATAATATTCCTTATGCGATCTCTGGAGATGAGGTTGATGTCACCACCACTCCGTGCCCGGGGCGCCCTTGAACGGGCCCACCAGTTCGCTGGTGATCCAGCCGCCATAGAAGCCGCCCGGCTGTGGTGTCACGACCTCCCCATCCAGCGTGCAGCGATCCATCATGCCGGCATAGAGCGCCACGCACTCGGCGATGTTGGCGAAGGCTGGTGTCGGGTCCGGATAGCTCCAGGCCGCGTTCTCGGCCACACGCCCCCCGGCCACCACGCTCCAATAGCGCGCCCTGCCCTTCCATTCGCAGATGCTGCCGCGCGCGGTGCCGGGCACCAGAACGCATGGCGAAAATGCCGCAGGATCAATGTAGTAGCTGGGTGGGTGAAACGTCTCCTTCACCGCCCAGGCGCCGTTTGCCCGCGCCACGACCTGGCCTGCGAAGACGATCTCCACCGCCCGGCCGCACCATTCCAGGCTGGGCGGGCGCGGATACTCGGCCACGCGCTCCATCACCCGGCCCTGCGGAACACGAGGCACAGATTGTTGGCCGGCATCTCGACAATCAAGGGGGCTGCGAACCCCACCAGCGCCGCCTCACGGGCGACATCCTCCACCGAGCGCAACCCCCAGCTCGGGTCGCGCGCGCGCAGATCGGCGTCGAACGCCAGATTGCCTTCGGCGGTCGCAACGCCTTCGCGGATATAGGGGCCATAGGTGATCAGCACCCCTGCCCCGGTTGCGGCCGCACCGCGCATCAGGCCCGGCGTTGCCGCCCAGGGCGCGATATGGATCATGTTCACGCAGAGTACCGCATCCGCGCGCAAAGCCGGCCATACCCCGGTCACGTCCAGATCGATGGCAGGCGCCACATTGGCCAGTCCCGCGGCCCAGGCATCGATGCTGGCGCGCCGCTCGGCATCCGGGTCACTCGGCTGGAAGCGCCAGCCCGGCAGATGGGCTGCGAAATGGCTCACATGCTCGCCGGTGCCGCTGGCGATCTCCAGCAACGTGCCGGATTTGGGCAGATGCGCGCGCAGCACCTCCAGGATCGGCCCCCGGTTGCGCAGCGCGCTGGGGGCGGAGATGCGCGGATCGGTCAATAGATCAGCCGGGCGCGGATGGTGCCGTCGATCTGGCGCAGATCGTCCAGCACGCTCTCATCATCGGCCGGGCCCTCGGCCTCCACCACCACATAGCCGATATCGCCAAAGGTCTGCAGATATTGGGAGGCGATGTTGTGGCCACGCTTGCTGAACACGTCGATGATACGGAACAGCAGGCCCGGCACGTTGCGGTGCACATGCATGTAGCGCGTGCCGGTGGGGCGCTTGGGCAGCTGCACCTCGGGGAAGTTCACCGCCCCCACCGTGGTGCCGACATCGGAGTAATCCAGCAGCTTGCGCGCCACCTCCTCCCCGATGCGGGCCTGCGCTTCCGCGGTGGAGCCGCCGATATGCGGGGTGAGCAGCACGTTTTGCAGGTTCTGCAGAGGGGTGTTGAACCGCTCGTTGTTGGAGCCCGGCTCATAGGGGAACACGTCGATCGCAGCCCCGCCCAGGCGCTTCTCGCGCAGGGCTTCGGCCAGCGCGTCGATATCCACCACCGTGCCGCGCGCATTGTTGATCAGCACCGCATGCGGCTTCATATGCGCCAGTTCGCGGCTGCCGATCATGTTCTCGGTCTCGGCGGTCTCCGGCACGTGCAGGCTGACCACATCCGCCTCGGCGAGCAGCGCCTCCAGCGTCGGCATCTTCTGCGCATTGCCATGCGGCAGCTTGGCCGCGGTGTCGAAATAGATCACCCGCATGCCGAAGGCTTCCGCCAGCACGGAAAGCTGGCTGCCGATATTGCCGTAGCCCACGATGCCGAGCGTCTTGCCGCGCACCTCGGTGGAGCCGGTGGCGGATTTGTCCCACACACCGCGATGGGCGGCGGCCGATTTGTCCGGAATGCCACGCAGCAGCATGACGATCTCACCGATGGTCAGCTCCGCCACCGAGCGCGTGTTGGAATAGGGCGCGTTGAACACCGGCACGCCGATATGGCAGGCGGCGTTGAGGTCGACCTGGTTGGTGCCGATGCAGAAACAGCCCACCGCCAGCAGGCGATCGGCATTGGCGAACACCTCCGCCGTCAGCTGGGTGCGGCTGCGGATGCCGAGGATATGCACGCCGCGCAGCGCCTCCTCCAGATCGGCCCCGTCGAGCGCCTTTTTCAGCCGTGTGATGTTGGAGTAGCCGGCCTGTTCGAACATCGCCACCGCGGTGTCGTGAATGCCTTCGAGCAGCAGGATCTTGATCCGATCCTTCGGCAGCGAAAGACGTTCGGTGAAGGCGGACTCGGCAACCAGCGTTTGGGACATGGGGCACTGCTCGGCTATTCAGGGCGCAACTGTTACCGGAGATCAGGGTGCAAACGGAAGCCGCCTCTCAGCTCAGCCGCCTGCTGGACATCATGGAAGCCCTGCGCCATCCGCAGACCGGCTGTCCGTGGGACCGCGAGCAGGATTTCGCCTCCATCGCGCCCTACACGATCGAGGAGGCCTATGAGGTGGCGGACGCCATCGCAGCCCAGGATTTTGCCGCCCTGCCGGACGAGCTGGGCGATCTGCTGCTGCAGGTGGTCTATCATGCCCGCATGGCCGAGGAGGCGGGGCATTTCGCCTTCGCCGACGTCGCCCGGGCCATCGCGGACAAGATGGTGCGAAGGCATCCGCATGTGTTCGGGGAGGAGGCCGCGCGCGACGCCGGCATGCAGGCCATGGCGTGGGAGGAGCAGAAACGCGCCGAACGCCGGGCCCGTGCCGAGACCGGCACGCTGGCCGGCATCGCGGTGGGCCTGCCCGCCCTCACCCGTGCACGCAAGATCACAGCCCGCGCCGCCCGTGTCGGGTTTGACTGGGCGGATGCGGAGCAGGTCATCGAGAAGCTGGAGGAGGAGATCGCTGAGCTGCGCGCCGAGCTGCCCGGCGCCGATCCGGCGCGCCTGGCTGATGAGTTCGGCGATATTCTTTTTGTGGCGGCGAACCTGGCCCGCAAGCTCGATCTCGATCCGGAGGCCTGTCTGCGCCAGGCCAACGCCAAATTCGCCCGCAGGTTCGGGAAGGTCGAGGCAGCCTTGGCCGCCGAGGGCCGCACCGCCGAGGAGGCAAGCCTGGCGGAGATGGAAGCGCTCTGGCAGCAGGTCAAACGCACCGAGCGTTAAGCAGCAAAACGACCCCTCGCCCGGTGCGGCTGCACCGGCCGGAGGAATTCGGTTCAGGCGACGCGGTCGCCATCCACGTGATCGTTCTCAGCGACATCCGCACCCTTGGTGTACGAATTGTCGTTGCGGGCCGTGGCGTTGGACTTCTCATACGAGTTGTCGTTGCGCGCCTGGTTGCTTCCGCGCGCATACGCATCATCGTTGTGGGCGGTCTGGGTCGACCGCTCATACGAATTGTCGTTGTGCGCCACGCGCTCCGCCGAAGCATGGGCGGCAATCGGCGCCGCCATGGCGAAGGTGACGAACAGTGCAGCAGCAATACGAGAATACTTCATGATACAACTCCTTGGTTGATTAGCAGGAGATGGGCAGTCTGATTTGGGTTTCCAGTGATCGAATGCCGTCGGTCGCTTGTATCATCTGGGAGGCAGATTTGCAGATGAACAATTGGCAACGCCGCGCTTATTCGTTCGGTGCGGAATTTGCTGTTCTCCGCGGCATTCGATCCGCGAATTATTCATACAAAACTGCCATCTACCCCAGCAAGGCATCGTGCAGTGCAACCCAGCCATCGCGATCCGGGGTCAGGATCAGCCCGCCGTCAATCCGATCCGCCCGGTATGGGGAGCCGTCAAAATGCGCCGCATAGCCGCCGGCCTCCTGGTGCAGCAGCCAGCCCGGCGCATGATCCCAGGGATAGAGCCGTCCGTAGAACAGATAGTGGCAGGAGCCGGCCGCCAGCAGCCGGTATTCGTGGCCGGCACAGCGATAGCTGAAGCTCGCCGCCACCTTGGGCAGGTTGGCGGCCACACGCGCGCCCAGCCCGTCGGGCAGAAACCGCCAGGAGGCGCCACCGGCCATCTCGGCCAGCGCAACCGGCGCCGCCACGTGCAGATCGACCCGTCTGCCATCCATGTGGCGGGTGTGTGCCCCTGCCCCACGCAGCGCCATCGCACTGTCCTGGCCGATCGGGTCATGAATCACCGAGCCCACCACCTCGCCGCGCACCAGCACCGCGGCCATGGAGGCGAACAGCGGCAGACCCCAGGCGAAATTGCTGGTCCCGTCCACCGGATCGAGCACGAAGGCCAGATCGGCCTGCATCAGACCCGCCATGATGGACGGATCGGCACTTGCCGCCTCCTCCCCCACCACCAGGCAGCCCGGATGCGCGCGCAGCAGGGCTTCGGTGATCAAGCGCTCCGCCGCCTCATCGGCATCGGTCACCAGATCGAGCGGGCCGGTCTTGCTCCGCACCGCGCCGGCCGCCAAATGGCGAAACCGCGGCAGGATTTCCCGACGGGCAGCGTCCTCGATGATATCCGCCAGCCGCTCCAGATCCGCCGCCGAGAACCGGCTCATGCCTCGAACCGCGCCCGATCGGCCGGCAGCAGCCGCACCGTGACCGAAATGCGGTCCTCCACATCCTGGCGGTCCACCATCTCACCATGCTGATACAGCCAGGCCAGCCGCGCGCCATCGGCAACCGAGAGATCGTAATGACAGACTTCCATGCCGGCCTGCAGCCGCGCATCGATCATCCTTGCCAGCGCCTCCAGCCCCTCCCTGGTGATCGCCGACACCGCCACACTGCCCGAGCGTGTCTGCACCTCCGCCACACCGCCCAGCAGATCGGCCTTGTTCAACACCTCGATGGTGCGATCGCGCCAGGTGTCATCCAGCGTGCCCTCGGCCACCAGACCGCCCAGCACCGCCTCCACATCCTGGCGCTGCGCATCGGTGTCCGGATGCGAGGCATCGCGCACATGCAGGATGATATCGGCCTGCGACACCTCCTCCAGCGTGGCGCGGAAGGCGGCCACCAGCTCGGTGGGCAGTTCGGAGATGAAGCCCACCGTGTCCGACAGGATGGCCCGCCTGCCGGATGGCAGGGTCAGGCCGCGCATCGTGGGGTCCAGCGTTGCAAAGAGCTGGTCGCGCGCCACCACCTCAGCGCCGGTCAGCGCGTTGAACAGCGTGGATTTGCCGGCATTGGTGTAGCCCACCAGCGCCACTGTCGGGAACGGCGTGCGCCTGCGCGCATCGCGGTGCAGGCCGCGGGTGCGCCGCACCTGCTCCAGCTCGCGTTTCAGCCGCACCATCCGGTCATCGATCAACCGCCGGTCCGCCTCGATCTGCGTCTCACCCGGCCCGCCCAGGAAGCCGAAGCCGCCGCGCTGGCGTTCCAGATGGGTCCAGGACCGCACCAGCCGTGAGCGCTGATAGCTCAGATGCGCCAGCTCCACCTGCAGCGCACCTTCGCTGGTGGTGGCGCGTTCGCCGAAAATATCCAGGATCAGCCCGGTGCGGTCGATCACCTTGCAGCCCCAGGCCTTCTCCAGATTGCGTTGCTGCACCGGGGAAAGCTGGCTGTCCACCACCACCACCGCCACGTGCTGCTCGGCGATGGCGCGGCCCTGCGTCTCCATCTGGCCCAGCCCCAACAGGCTGGCAGACCGGCGCATGCGCAGCGGCACGATGGCGGTGTGCACCACCACCAGGCCGATGGCGGCGGTCAGCCCCACCGCCTCGGCCAGCCGCGCCTCGCTCGCCCGCCCGGCGTCAAGGCGCGCATTGCCCTCCCAGGGCAGAATCACCGCGGCCCTGGTGGGCCCCGGCGGTGTGGCCGCATGATCGTCCGGTGTCAGCAGACGCAGCTCTGGCGGTGGTGACTCAGTCAGTCTCGGTCTCCCGGCGGGCAATGGTCAGCGTTGTGCTGGACACCATAGCCGAGCCGGAGGCAGGCGCCACCCCTGCTGCCGCCGGAGCGGCCTCCACCTTGGCGCCATCGAACAGCTGGATCGGCGCACCCGGCATCACCGTGCTGATCGCATGCTTGTAGACCAGCTGGGTGTGCCCATCACGACGGAGCAGAACCGAAAAATTGTCGAACCAGGTGATGATGCCCTGGAGCTTGACCCCGTTGACCAGAAACACGGTCACGGCTGTCTTGTTCTTGCGCAAGTGGTTCAGAAACACTTCCTGAACATTCTGCGACTTGTCATTGGCCACGGTGGAAATCCTTATCTCGAGCGAAAAAGCGATGTGCGGCAAAACGTGCTGCGATGCAGCATCGTCCTGCAACTCGGCCTTCTACGCAAGCAGTTGAACATAGGCTGCCAGCGCATCGGCGTCGACAAAATGCGCATGCGGCGGGGCATTGCCCGCAACAAGGGCAGCAACGCCCCCATCATGCTCCGCATTGCCCAACAACACGCCAACACAGCCACATCCCCGCGCCGCCTGCATGTCGAGCCCGGTGTCTCCGACATACCAGATGCAAGGACCCGGCCGCAGCCCAAGCGGGCGCAACGCCAGCTCGAACGGTGCGCGGTCCGGCTTGTCGGCCACCGCATCGCCGGCGCCCACGATCGCGTGGAAATACCCGTCCCAGCCCAGAGCCTGCGATTCGCGCCGCACCATGGCTCCATCCTTGTTGGACACCACGGCACACGGATACCGCGCGCACGCCGCAAGCAGCCCATCCGCCCCCTTCATCCGGCGCAGCACGGACAGATGCTGCGCCTGATACGCCGCCTGGAAAATCGCGGCCGCCCGCCGCCACTCCGCCCCGAACAAGTCCGGAAACGACTCCCGGATCGAGCGGCGGGCGCGCTCGCGCGTGTCCTGCTCGCTCCACGGCGCCATGCCGAACGCAGCCAACGCCTCGTTCAGCCCGGCGGTGATGGCAGCCCAGCCATCAACGAGCGTGTTGTCCCAGTCGAACACAATGGCCGCCGGTGGGGCCAGATGCGCAGCGCGTGCCATCGGAAACATCCGTTTTGTCGATGCTTGCCCCAAGCATGGCGCAGTCTGGCGGCGCATGCATTGAAATTCCCATGATCGTTGGCCATGGTCCGGCATCATCCGGAGAATCGGTGTGTCGTCTCGCCTGCCTCTACATCCCCCGCAAGATGCGCCCGGTGCTGAGGCAGTCAGCGCCGCGGAGCGGGACGCGATGCCGGCCGAGCCCACCCAGGCGCGGCGCTTCGGCAAGACCCGCACCGCGCAATCCCACGCCCTGCTGGAGGATTACGCCGAGCTGATCGCCGATCTGCTGGCCAGCGGCGGCGAGGCCCGCGCCACCGACATCGCCCGCAGGCTCGGCGTCTCGCACGCAACCGTCATCAAGACCATCGCGCGCATGAAACGCGAGGGTCTCGCCACCTCCCGCCCCTATCGCGGCGTCTTCCTCACCGAGGCGGGCGACCAGCTCGCCCGCCGGGTCAAGGCCCGCCACCTGCTCGTGGTTGACCTGCTGATCGCGGTCGGCGTGCCGGCGGAGGCGGCGCAGCAGGATGCCGAGGGCATCGAGCATCACGTCTCGGACGTGACGCTGCGCGCCTTCAGCGACTACCTTCGCCTGAAAGGGTGAAAGCGGTTCTTTTTTGAAAAAAAGACCCAAAAAGCTTTCACAGCTTTAGGCGCGGCTCACCAGCTCGGCGATCGCAGCCCCCACCTCCTGCGTGCCGGCCTGCCCGCCCATGTCGCGCGTGCGCGGCCCGCCCTCGCGCAGCAGCGTCTCGATGGCGGACACGATCGCGGCCGCCGCCGCCGTCTCGCCCAGATGCTCCAGCATCATCGCGCCCGACCAGATCTGGCCGATCGGGTTGCAGATATACCGCCCCGCAATATCCGGCGCCGAGCCATGCACCGGCTCGAACATCGAAGGATGCACACGCTCCGGGTTGATGTTGGCCGAAGGTGCGATGCCGATCGAGCCGGCCACCGCCGGCCCCAGGTCGGACAGGATGTCGCCAAACAGGTTGGAGCCCACCACCACGTCGAACCAGTCCGGATGCTGCACGAAATGCGCACACAGAATGTCGATATGGAACTGGTCGGTGGCCACGTCCGGATACTGCTTGGCCATCTCGGCAAACCGCTCATCCCAGTACGGCATGGTGTGGATGATGCCGTTGGACTTGGTGGCCGAGGTCACCTTGCGCCGTGGCCGCGTCATCGCGAGCTCGAAGGCGTATTTGATGATCCGGTCACAGCCGATGCGCGAGAAGATCGCCTGCTGGCTTGCGAATTCGCGATCGGTGCCCTGAAACATCCGCCCGCCGACAGCGGAATACTCGCCCTCGGTGTTCTCGCGCACCACGTAGAAATCGATATCCGCCTCGGTGCGCCCGGCCAGCGGCGTGCGCGCCCCCGGCATCAGCTTGCACGGCCGCACATTGGCATACTGGTCAAAACCGCGGCGGATCGGGATCAGCAACCCCCACAGCGACACGTGATCCGCAACGCCCGGCCAGCCCACCGCCCCCAGAAAGATCGAATCACTCTCCGCCAGCTGGTCCATGCCATCGCCCGGCATCATCGCCCCGGTGCGGGTATAGGTCTCACACGACCAATCATATTCGGTGGCCTTGAGCGTGAAGCCGAACCGTGTCGCGGCGGCGTGCAGCACCCGCATGCCCTCGGGCGTGGTCTCGCGGCCGATGCCATCGCCGGGAATCACAGCGATGCGGTGGGTTCTGGACATTGTTTTCTCCCAAGGCGTGTGCCCGCAGAAAACGCGCTGGCACCGCCCGCGTCAATCCAGGCGAAACCGCCTGCGGATCTCATCGGCCACCCGCCCCGCCTCGTCCAGCGGCGCGCGCGGCCAGGTGGACAGCGTCTGCGCGAAAGGCCGCACCTGGCCCGCCTGCACAAAACTCTCGATCATGATGTGATGCCGGGGCCCGGCCAACTCCTGGCAGGCGACATAGACCGGCGCCTCGGTGGCACAGGCCTCGCTGATCATCGCAACCGAATCGGCTGTCACCACAATGGCATCGGCGGTGGCGAGATAGCCCATATACGGGTTCTCGTCCGGCTCCCCCCAGTGATACAGCACATGCATGGCAGGCCCGAGCCCCTCGGCCAGCGCCTCCGCCGCCGCAGCGCCGGTGCGCCTGCTGGTGGTGGCCATCACCGACCCACCCATGCCGATCGCAAGCAGCGCCACGTCGCGGCCCAGCTGATGCGCCATCGCGGCCGGCATCCCCTCGGCCGAACGCACCTTGCCGCCCACCATCAGCGCCACCCGCGGATGCGGCAAATGCCCAAGCCGCTCCCGCCACGCCATCTCCGCCTGGGTCAGCACCAGCGGCGAGACGCGATGCGGCGCCCCCAGCACCGGCATCACATTCGCGGCCGGATGCGGATTGTCGTGGGTCGGGATCACCAGCAGATCAAACGCATCGCGGTTGAGCAGGCCGGACAGGCCAGGCGACATGCAATGCACCAGCCTGCAGCCGTAATGCGATTTCAGCCACAGCGCCACCGGCGCCGAACGCCGTCCGGCGGAGATCACCAGCTCCGGCGCCTCCCCCCTGCCCGGCTCCAACCCAAGCTCGGCGGACACCCCCATCAGCGAGCCATGCGGCACCAGCCCCGCCACATGGGCCTTCCAGTTCCAGGCCAGCGGAATGCGGCGAAACGGCACGCCCAGCCGCTCGGCGATCCCAACCGCCTGTGCCGCAGTGCCGGTGCGCGGATCATCAAGAACCCAAATCACGTAAGACCTGTCCCCCAAGGGCGGTTCGGGCTGCATTGCCCCCATCATGGACGCGTTTGCACTCTCCCGCTAGGAGTGGCGCACAGATCGCAGCGCCGTTGCTGCCCGTTGAAGTGAGACGCCATCCATGACCCTGACCCACCAGACCCCCTGGGACCGTGACGCGGCCCTGACCACGGCGCGCATCCTGCTCGAGATCAAGGCGATCAATTTCCGCCCGGAGGAGCCCTACACCTTCACCTCGGGCTGGAAATCCCCGGTCTATATCGATTGCAGGCGCATCATCTATTTCCCGCGCGCGCGGGCCAAGATCTGCGAACTGGCGGTGGAGAAGATCGGCCGCCATATCGGCTTCGAGACCATCGAGGCGGTGGTGGGCGGTG
The DNA here is from genome assembly GCA_903924855.1 of uncultured Rhodospirillales bacterium. GTDB lineage: Bacteria > Pseudomonadota > Alphaproteobacteria > Acetobacterales > Acetobacteraceae > CAIQQQ01. The sequence continues at coordinate 27,875 of CAIYCW010000152.1, forward strand.
AGACCGCCGGCATCCCGTTCGCCGCCTGGATCGCGGACCGCATGCTCACGCCGATGGCCTATGTGCGCAAGAAGCCCAAAGGCTTCGGCCGCAACTCGCTCATCGAGGGTGACGTGCCGGAGGGCAAGCGCACGCTGCTGGTGGAGGATCTGACCACCGATGGAGGCTCCAAGATCCAGTTCGCCAAGGCGCTGCGCGACGCCGGCGCCATCATCAACCACACCTTCGTGGTGTTCTTCTACGGCGTCTTTCCCGGCAGCTTCGAGACGCTGAAGGCGATGGACATCGACCTGCACCACCTCGCCACCTGGTGGGATGTGCTGGAGGCCTGCAACGATCGCCCCTATTTCAGCGAACAGGCGCTGACCGAGGTGCGCCGCTTCCTGGAAAACCCGGTGGCCTGGTCCGCCAAACATGGCGGCGTGGCAAGTGCCGAGGAAGCCGCGGCCGTCAAGGCATCCAAGGCCTGAAACCTGATCCAAAACGCAGCCTGTCGCCATGGCGGCAGGCTGCTCTGCCGTTTCACGAACCAGGCCCCGAGATGCGCATGAAAACGCATTTCGAGCGGATATTTATTTGCCTAAAATTCCTACAAAACACGACAATCTCCGAATAAATGTAAGTCATTTTTACAAACAGTTCAGGTCGCACCCAGTTGCAATCCGGGACGTTTTATTTTCATCGCTTCAGTGTATTTTATGCAGGATTTGCGTTTTTTGGCATTGATAAATTGTAAAACGCAACATTTCAAGTCAGCCGGGAAGGAAGTTGTCCACAGCCTTGTCAAATAGGGCAAATTTGCATTGCCGCCGAGATGGAGGCGGGCTATTTGACTCGGACAAGGAATGTATCGGGGCGCCTGTGAACGACATTGTTGCAAACAACGCGGAAAACGCCTTGGAGCCGGCAACGCCCCTCATTGTCTCGCCGCCCGATGCGGCGTCTGCAACAAAGCCTGAAACCCCATCTTCCGCGGCAAACGCTGCCGATGCCGCCAGCGCCGCCAAACCGGCCGAACCGCCGAAGAAGGCCGCCTTCCCGCCGCCCGCCGGCATGCCGACCCAGGAAGGCCGGCTCGGTCTGCGCTACGATTTCAACCAGGGCGCCCGTCTGGTGCTGCCACCGCGCACCGAAGGCAGCTGGCTGGTCCGGCTGAGCGATCTGGACACCGGCAACATCCTCTTCCAGTCCGAGAACACCGGCGCCTTCGTCGCCTCCGCCAAGCGCTTCTATGTCCGATTCCGGGTCGAGGTCTGGGAGAAGATCGGCGGCAAGGAAACCCTGGTCCTCGAACACAACTATGATTGCCGCGACCGCGAGGTGATCATCCAGTTCCCGATCGGCACGCTGGGAGACATTCTGGCCTGGTTCCCCTACGCCGCGCGCTTCCAGCAGGTGCATGGCTGCAAGCTCACCTGTGCGATGTCCGAGCTGATCATCCCGCTGCTGAAGGATGCCTATCCGGAGATCAATTTCGTCACCCATGAGGAGATGACGGCACAGAAGCTGGAGACCAAGGCCTACGCCACCTACTCGCTCGGCCTGTTCTTCGGCGACACGGACTGCCTCAACCAGCCCACCGATTTCCGCTTCGTGGGCCTGCACCGCACCGCAGGCTATATTCTGGGCGTCGATCCCACCGAGGAGGCCCCGCGCCTCGCCCCCACGGATGACACGCCGCCGATCGAAGGCCCCTATGTCGTCATCGCCGTGCAGAGCTCCACCCAGTGCAAATACTGGAACAACCCGCATGGCTGGCGCGAGATCGTCAAATACCTGAAATCCCAGGGCTATCGCGTCATCTGCATCGATCAGCGCGCAACCCACGGCACCGGCCTGGTGTGGAACCATATCCCCAACGGCGCCGAGGATGAGACCGGCGACCGCCCGCTGCTGGAGCGCGTGCGCTGGCTGCGCCACGCCAGCGCCTTCATCGGCCTGTCCAGCGGCCTGTCCTGGCTCGCCTGGGCGGCCGGCGTTCCGGTGGTGATGATCTCCGGATTCACGCATCCCACCAACGAATTCACGACGCCCTACCGCGTCATCAACTGGCATGCCTGCAATTCCTGCTGGAATGACAGCGCCCATCGTTTCGACCACCAGGACTTCATGTGGTGCCCGCGCCACGCCAACACCCCGCGCCAGTTCGAATGCACGCGCCTGATCACCGCCGCCCAGGTGATGCAGGTGATCGCCCGCATTCCCGGGCTGATCGCGACCAAAACCGATACCGAGACCAAGACGCCTGAGACCAAGACGCCCGAGACCAAGACGCCAGCGACCAGGACGACCGCGACCGCTGCCCCCTCGACCACCGTATAAGGCGCTAAAGCCATGGCCAACATCACTGTCAGCAGCGGCCAAACCTCCTCCGGCGCGGTGGCCGCGCCCGGCAGCACCGTCACGGTGGCGTTTGGCGGGTTCGTCCTTGCCACCACCGTGCAGAGCGGCGGTCTGTTGAACGACGATTACAGCGGGTCCGCCACCGGCACGGTGGTCAGCTCCGGCGGATCGGCGGCCGTGTTCTACAGCGGTGTTGCCAGCAACACGGTGGTCCAGGGCGGCAAGATCGCGGTCTCCTCCGGCGGCGTGGAACTGGGCACCCAGGTGCAGAGCGGCGGCAGCGACACGGTGGGCTTCAGCGGCACCGCCAGCAACACCCAGGTCAGCAATGGTGGCGAGCAGATCGTCTCCTCCGGCGGCATCGCCATCGGCACGGTGGTCAGCAGCGGTGGCTTCGAGCTGGTCTCCTCGGGTGCCGTGCTCAGCAACGCCACGATTCTGTCGGGCGGTATTCTGGTCGAGGTTCCAGGCGCCAGCGTTCTGGGCCTGACCTCCGCGGCTGGAGCCCTCATCGATGCGGGTGGCGCCGTCATCATCTCGGGCAATGGCTTCCTCAGCTCGGCCGCGACCCTGAACGGGATCACGGTTGATTCCAGCTCGACCCTCACCGTGCTGTCCGGCGGCACCGCCGCCTCGGACATCATCTATGGTGCTGCCGTTGTCGGCGCCGGCGGCACCGCCACCAGCCTCACGATCGAGGCAGGTGCCTCCGCGACACTGCTCTCCGGCGGGCGTGTCACCGGCGATCAGATCCTGGCTGGCGGATTGGAGCTGGTCAGCTCCGGTGGCGTGGATGTCAGCGCCACAATCAGCTCCGGCGGCGCCCTGGTGGTTTCCTCCGGTGGATCGGCGCTCAACCCGTCTATCGCCGCCAATGGCCTGCTTGTGGTTTTGCCGGGCGGTAAGGTGGTCAGCGCCAGCGGTGTGGGTAATCTCATCAATAACGGAATTGCTCTCGTCTCCGGCACGACACTAGAGCTTTATGTGCAATCAGGCGTGCCGCAGGGTGGTACAGTCTCTAGTGGATATACTGCGCTTGATCTGCTGAGCGGTGTCCTTTCAGGCGTCCAAGTCTCGAGCGGCGGCACAGTTGATGTGTACATTGGCGGCAGCGCCTCCGCCGTCATCATCTCAGGCGGCGCCACCAACAATGTCAGCGGCGGCCTGGCCGTGGCCGACACGGTCCTGGCCGGCGGCTTCCAGGAGGTCAGCTCCGGCGGCAGTGCCAGCGCCACCCTGCTCAGCGCCGGCACGGAGGACGTGTTCGCCGGCGGCCTTGCCACCAACACCACGGTTCTGTCCGGCGGCAACCAGCGCACCCAGACCGGCGGCACCACCAGCGGCACCAAGGTGAGCAACCTTGGCACCGTCAATATCCGTGGCGTGGGGGCCGTGGGTGTCGGCGACGTGTTCAGCTCCGGCGCTGTGGGATTTGCCTTCCAGTCCGGCGTGATGAGTGCGGCCACTCTGCTCAGCGGCGCCGTCGTCTCCGTCTATGACGCGGGGATCGTGATCGGCGACCTGGTCAGCAATGGCGGTGTCGAGTTCGTCTCCTCCGGCGGCGTGGACAGCGCCAGCCAGATCTATTCCGGCGGCTCGCAGGTCATCCGCTCGGCCGGTGTCGCATCCGGCACCGTGCTGTCCGGCGGCACGGAGGTCATTTCCAGCGGCGGCTCCGCCAGCAACATCGTGGTCAATTCGCTCGGCACCGTCGTGGTGTCCTCCGGCGCCTCGGCCAGCGGCGTTGTCATCAACAGCAGCGGCTTCATGCAGGTGCGCGGCGGCGGGCTTGTCACCAACACGGTGGTCAATTCCGGCGGCTCGATGACGGTCTCCTCCGCCACGGCGATTGCCGATTTCACCAGCATCACCAATGGCGGCATCGCCTCGGCCGCGTTCTACGGCTCGATGGTCAGCACCACGGTCAGCAGCGGCGGCACGTTGCAGGCCGTATTTCAGGGTGTGGCCAGCGCCACGGTGGCCCTGGGCGGTGCCGTGGTCTCGGTCAACTCCAGCGGTGTCGCGATCGGAACCCAGCTTTCCAGCGGCGCTGTGGAGTTCGTCTTCTCCGGTGGCGTTGAATCCGCGGGCGTCGTCTCCTCCGGTGGCGAGATCGTGGTCTCCTCCGGTGGTGTCACCAGCAACGAGGTGCTGAGCAGCGGCGCCTATGAGCTGGTCTCCTCCGGCGCCAGCGCCGTCAACACCGTGGTCACGCCCGGCGCCGTCCTCGTGGCCCTGCCCGGGGCCTTTGTCAGCGGCACGCAGGGTGCCATCATTTCCACCAATCCGCTGACCTACGCGCCCGCCACCGTCATCTCCACCGGCGCCGTCCTCGCCAGTGCTGCCGTCTCCAGCGGCGCCTCGCAGGTGATCTCGGTGGCCGCACCCGGCACCGCCACGTTCAGCCTCACCTCCGGCGAATATGTCTATCTGCTCTCCGGCGAGACAACGCAGGGCGACGTCATCAATGGCGGTGGCGTCAGCTCCTCCACGCAGGAGCGCATCTGGGGCGCCACGGTCAGCGCCACGCTGGTCGAAAGCGGCGGCTTCCAGAACATCAACAGCAACAGCCTGGCCATCAGCACCACCGCCATCGCCGGCGGCACGATCAGCGTCGGCTCCGGCGGCACGGTGAGCGCAGCCCGGATCAGCTCCGGCGGTGAACTCATTGTCGCCTCCAGCGGCACGGCCGTGGCACCGGTGCTCTATGCCGGCGGCGAACTGATCGTGATGCCGGGTGGCAGTGTCACCGGTGTTGTCTCATCCGGTGGCATGGTGATCTCAACCGGCGTTGTTCTGCTCTCCGGGACCACAGTGCTCTCCTCCGCCCTGGGCGCGGTCAGCGGGCTCGCCGATGGGTCGGGCTTCACGCTCTATGCCCTCAGCGGCGGCACCGCCGTCAGCGCGGTGGTCAACGGTGGCGAGGAGATCATCGCAAGCGGCGGCTCCGCCACCGCCTCGCAGATCTCATCCAACGGATCGGCCGTCATCTCCAGCGGCGGCATCGCGATTGGCGATGTGCTGTTCTCCGGCATCAACCCGGACCAATATGTCGCATCGGGCGGCATCGCCAGCGGCACCATCCTGTCCTCCGGCGGGGCGCAGAATGTCAGCTCCGGCGGACTCGCCGTGGCCGACATCGTTTCCAAAGGCGGCAATGACCGCATCCTCACCGGCGGCAGCGGCAGTGCGATCATCGTAAGCTCCGGCGGTGGGTTCCAGGTGCGTGGCTCGGGCGCCGTGATGACACAGGCCGTGGTCAGCTCGGCCGGCAGCGGCAGTGTCTGGTTCGGCGGTGATGCGGTCAGCACAACGGTCAACGCCTCAGGCTCCGGCAACTCAACATTGCTGTTCATCTTCGACGGTGGCTCAGCCAATGCCACCAACCTGGTCAGCAGCGGAATCCAGCAGGTCTATTCCGGCGGCGTCGCCACCGGCACGCTGATCGGCTCGGGCTCACAGGAGCAGGTGTTCTCCGCTGGTGTGGCCACAGGCAGCTTTGTGTCGGCGGGCGGCGCACAGATCGTCTCGCAGGGCGGCATTGTCTCGAACACGACAATCTCCGGGCTGAATGCGAGCGCCTTCCTGGTCAGCTCCGGCCTTGCTGTTTCCACCACTGTGTTGTCCGGCGGCAAGCTGTTCGCGCAAGGCGCGGGCGCTCTGGTGTCCGGCGCGATCGTCAGCTCCGCTGGCTTCCTGAACGTCTACAGCGGTGCCAGTGCCACGAATGCGGTGATCCAGTCGTCGGGCTCGGTGCAGCTGAACTACCAGGGTGTTTTGAGCGGCACCCAGGTCCAATCGGGCGGCATTCTCTACAACGGCTTCGGCGGCGTGGTTGGTGGCACTGAAACCGGAACCGTGATCAGTGGCTCCGGCGCCAGCGATATCCTGGCCGCGCTCGGGTCCATCGCCAGTTCCACAATGATCGGCAGCGGCGGGCAGCAGTCCGTGCAATCCAGTGGTGTCACGTTCGGTGCGGTCGTCAGCGCCAGTGGATCGATTGCCGTGGGCCCGCTGGGCAGCGCAATCGGCACCACTGTGCTGGCCGGCGGCTCCCTGGTGAACGGGGCCGGCGGCTACGCCTCTGGCGTGACCGCGGGCGGCGTTGATTCTGGCACCGTCCTGAGCGGATTCAGCGCATCCGAGTCGCTGTTCGGGCTCGGGGCGATCGCATACAACACGGTTGTGGGCAGCGGCGCCAACCAGGGCCTCACCTCCAGCGGCGTGGCGTCGGCGACCGTGATCAGCTCGGGCGGCAGTCAGACGGTGAACGTTCTGGCCAGCGCCTTCGGCACGTTGGTGGCCAATGGCGGTCTCGAGGTCGTCAACTCCGGCGGCTATGTCAGCGGCACAATGGTGAGCAGCGGCGGCTTGCTGGTGATCAATTCCGGCGCCGTGGCCAGCAATATCTCAGCACAGCTCGGCGCCAGCCTGCAGATCGCATCGCTGAATTTCCTCTCCGGCGCCACCGCAACGTTGAACAGCGCCACTGACGTGCTGACGGTCTCGGCCGGCGGCGTGTCCTCGACCGTTCAGCTGGCGGGCAGCTACACGGGCGACAGCTTCACCGTCACGAACGGGCTCACCTATGGCGGATCGCTGGTGAGCGTGACGTCGGCCACAGCAATCCCGCCGGTGATCAGCAACACCGGCGCGTCTGCTGTCTCCGGCATCGATGCGCTGGCGATCCAGCCCTTCAGCCAGATTTCCATCACAGACCCGAATTCCGCCCAGACCGAGACGGTGACGGTCACCCCCTCCGCCACCGGCAACGGTATGCTGGTGGCCCCAGGCGTGGGGGTGGTGAATTCGGCCGGCACCTACACGGTCAGCGGCACCGCGGCCGCGGTCACCTCGGCGCTTGATGCGCTGTCCTTCCAGCCCACGCTGATCTCCGGCGGCACGCAGGACGTGACCGGCTTCACCATCAGCGTCACCGACACGTTGGGCGGCTCCGCGGTCAACAGCGCCATTTCGCTCACCATCTCGGCTCCTTCCAGCATCGTCGTGGCAAGCGGCGCCACCAGCACGAGCCTTGCCATCGGGCCTGGCACCACGCTCACCGTCAGCTCCGGCGGCAGTGCCGTCAGCACCACGCTGCACAGCAACGGCAGTGCGGTGATCGACGGCTTTGGCCTCAACACGGTGGTCAGCGCCGGCGGCTATGAGCTGGTGCAGACCAGCGGGGCGGTGGCCTCCGGCACGGTGGTCTCAAGCGGCGGTGTGGCCTCCGTCACGCTGCAGGGCTTCCTGGTCTCCACCCAGATCCAGGCCGGCGCCACGCTGCATGACGGCGCGGGCGGCACCGCGTCCGCCACGATCGTCAGCGGGTCGGGTGCCAGCGAAGTGATCTCGGGCTTTGGCGGCGGGGCTGTCAGCGCGCAGGTCCTGGCCGGCGGCGTTGAGACGGTGGGCCTGTCCGGCTTCGCCTCCGCCACCAGCGTGGGCAGCGGCGGCACGCAGATCGTGCTCTCCGGCGGTTCCGGCTTCAACACGGTGGTCGGCAGTGGCGGCCTGATGGTCATCTCGAACACCAATGCTCAGTTCACCAGCGTGGTGCTGTCCGCAGGGGCCGAGATCGATCTCGCAAGCCTGGCCTACACCTCGGTCGGCAGCGCCATCTGGAACAGCTCCACCGATCAGCTCACCGTCTACGGCAGCGGCAGCACAAACACCTTCCAGCTGGCCAGCTCCTATCTTGGCGAGACCTTCACCACCCTGTCCGGCAGCGTGTATGGCGGCACCCTGGTCTCGGTCACCAGCACCGGCATTCTGCCCCCGTCGATCTCCAATGGCGGCAGCGCTTCGGTCTCCGGCATCGATGCGCTGGCAAGCCATCCGTTCCGCCAGATTTCCATCACAGACCCGAATTCCGCCCAGACCGAGACCGTGACGGTCACGCCCTCCGTCACCAGCAACGGTGTGCTGGTGGCCCCGGGCGTGGGGGTGGTGAATTCGGCCGGCGTCTACACGGTCAGCGGCACCGCGGCCGCAGTCACCACGGCGCTTGATGCGCTGTCCTTCCAGCCCACGCTGATCTCCGGCGGCACGCAGGACGTGACCGGCTTCACCATCAGCGTCACCGACACGTTGGGCAGTTCGGCGGTCAACTCCGCCATCTCGCTGACCATCTCGGCTCCATCCAGCATCGTCGTGGCAAGCGGCGCCACCAGCACGAGCCTTGCGATCGGGCCTGGCACGACGCTCACCGTCAGCTCCGGCGGCAGTGCCGTCAGCACCACGCTGCACAGCAACGGCAGTGCGGTGATCGACGGTTTTGGCCTCAACACGGTGGTGAGCGCCGGCGGCTATGAGCTGGTGCAGACCAGCGGGGCCGTGGCCTCCGGCACGGTGGTCTCAAGCGGCGGTGTGGCCTCCGTCACGCTGCAGGGTTTCCTGGTCTCCACCCAGATCCAGGCCGGCGCCACGCTGCATGACGGCGCGGGCGGCACCGCGTCCGCCACGATCGTCAGCGGGTCGGGTGCCAGCGAGGTGATCTCGGGCTTTGGCGGCGGGGCTGTCAGCGCGCAGGTCCTGGCCGGCGGCGTTGAGACGGTGGGCCTGTCCGGCTTCGCCTCCGCCACCAGCGTGGGCAGCGGCGGCACGCAGATCGTGCTCTCCGGCGGTTCCGCGCTCGCGACCGTGGTCGGCAGTGGCGGCCTGCTGGTCTACGGCGCCAATGTGCCGATCAACGCCATGGTGCTGTCCGCCGGCGCCGAGCTGGACCTGGTGGGCGTGCCTTACAGCGCCGGCGGCAGCGCCGTCTTCAACAGCTCAACCAATCAGCTTCAGGTGTATGGCAGCGGCAGTGCCACTGGCTTCCAGCTGACCGGCTCCTATGCCGGTGACATCTTCACCACCCTGTCGGGCAGCGTGTATGGCGGGACGATCGTCTCCGTGACCAGCACGACCCTGGTGCCCCCGGTGATCAGCGGCGCCGGCATCCTGCCCTACTCGGCGACCGACGTGCTGCCGGTGTCGCCGTTCAACACCGTGGCGATCAGCGACGCCAATGCCAGCCAGACCGAAATCGTGACCGTGACCCCCTCGGTCACCACCCATGGCGCATTTGCCACCCCGATCTCTGGCTCGGTGGATTCCAACGGCGTCTACACGGTCAGCGGCACCGCCGATGCCGTGACATCGGCCCTCGATGCACTGTCCTTCGTGCCGCAGGTGATGTCGGCCGGCTCCTCGGCCGTGACCAGCTTCACCATCAGCGTCACCGACACTGCCGGCATGTCCACCATCAACGGTGCGACCACGCTGACCATCAGCGCGCCGTCCTCCTTCAACATCGCGAACTTCGCCAGCTTCTCCAACGTCAATGTCGGACCCGGCACCACGCTGACCGTCTCCTCCGGCGGCAGTGCCAGCAGCGCGGTGTTCTACCCCGGCGGCACCGGTGTGATCGGCGTCAGCGGCACTGTCAGCGGCTTCAGCGTGCAGTCGACCGGCTATGTCTCCGTCACCTCGCGCGGTCACAGCTTCGCGGGCGCGGTCTCGTCCGGCGGCGTCCTGATCATCAGCAATGGCGGCATCGACAGCGGCACCACCCTGCTCAACGGCGGCGTCGAGATCGTCTCGCAAGGCGGCTCCGCCATCGGCGCCACGGTGATGAGCAGCGGCCTGCTGGTGGTGTCCTCCGGCGGGTTCGTCAGCAACCTCACCATCCAGCCCGGCGGCGAGATTGACTTCGCGGCCCTTGCCTTTGTCTCCGGCGGCAGCGCCACGCTGAACAGCACCACCGATGTGCTGACCGTGGTCGAGGGCGTCACCACCGCAACCGTGCAGCTTTCGGGCAGCTACACCTCCCAGGCTGCCTATATCTCCTCTGGCACCGTCTATGGCGGCACGCTGATCACCATCGCCCCCGTGGGCCCGCTTCCGGTGATCTCGGCCGGCTCGGCCACCGCGATCTCGGCAACCGATCTTGTGGCGGTGCAGCCATTCGCCGGTGTTCTGATCACCGATCACGACATCACCCAGACCGAGACGGTCACGGTCACCCCCAGCACCACCGCCAACGGCATTCTGGTCGCCAATGGCGGGGGCACGGTGAACTCGGCCGGCGTGTTCACCATCAGCGGCACCCAGGCCGCCGTGACCGCAGCCCTTGATGCGCTCAGCTTCGCGCCGCAGACGATCTCGGCCGGAACAAATGATGTCACCAGCTTCACCATCAGCGCGGTCGACACTTCGGGCTTCGGGGCCGTCAACAGCGCCACCACCCTCACCATCTCGGCCCCCGCCCGGGTCACCATCCTCAGCGGGACCACCAGCTCCGGTCTGAACATCGGCGCCGGCACCAGACTGCAGGTCAATGGCGGCGGCAGCGCCGTGGGCACCATCATCTCCTCCGGTGGCAGCGCCTACACGCCGAACGGCACCATGATCGGCACCGTGGTGCAGAATTACGGTGGCCTGCAGGTCTCCTCCGGCGGCGTGATCAGCAACACCACCATCAGCAGTGGCGGCGCCCTGCTGTTGATCGACAGCGTCACCGCGACCAACACCGTGGTCAGCAGCGGCGGCTTCGCGGTCAGCCTGTCCGACACCGCGAATTACAGCGCCGTGTTCGCCGGCATCACCTCGCAGACCGGCGCCATCTTCGTCACCACCGGCATCTTCGCCCGCACCACGTCCAATTACGTCCAACTCGGCAACACGCTCTCGGGTCAGATCGTGGGCGCCGGCGGCAGCGTGGTGACGGATGAGGTGCTGAATTCGGCCTCCCTCACCGGCACCATCCTCCGCTTCGGCGGCACGGTTGCGGTCGATGACGGCGGTGTGGTGATCAGCAGCATGATCAGCTCGGGCGGGCTGGTCGCCGCCTATGGCGGTGCGATCGTCTCGGCCTCCATCGTCAGCAGCGGCGGCGTGGAAAACGCGGCCCTTGGCACGCTGATCAGCTCGACCGTGCTCAGCGGCGGCGCGCAATATGTCGGCACCACCGCCAGCGCGAGCGGCGCCGTGATCAGCAATGGCGGCGTGCAGTATGTCAGCAGCGGCGGCACTGCCAACGGCACGGTGCTGTCCAGCGGCGGCGTCGAGGTGCTCTACGCGGGCGCCCTGGTCACCGCCACCCAGGTTCAGCTCGGCGCCAGCATCGATTTCGCCAATCTGGTCTCCAGCGCCGGTGGCAGCGTGTCGTTCAACGGCAACACCAACATGCTGAGCGTGACCGAAGGGACCGTGACCTCCACGATCTCGCTCACCGCCTATGACCAGGGTGCCGTCTTTGCCCTGACATCGGGTCTGTATGGCGGAACGACGCTGACCGTCAGCAGCCTGATCCCCGGCCAGCCCAACATCTCGGGCACGGTCTCCGGCCAGAGCGTGCTGATCTCCGGCACTGACCGCCCATTCGCAAGCGTTGTCGTCACCGATCCGGGCGGCGGCCAGACCGAGACCGTCACCATCACGCCGTCCGCGCCGGTCTCCGGCACGCTCGGCAATCTCGGCACCGGCTCGCTCACCAACGGCGTCTACACCGTCACCGGCACCGCCGCCGCCGTCACCTCGGCGATCGAGGCGCTGACCTACACGGCCCCCGGCAGCATCCCGTCCAGCTCGACCTTCGTCGAGACCTTCACCATCAGCGCAATCGACACGGCGCTTGCCAGTGCGGTGAACAGCACCACCACGGTGCAGGTCTATCAGCCGGTGACATCGGTGATCAGCTCCGGCCTCACCTCCACCGGGCTCACCCTGCCCTTCGGCACGGTGCTGAACGTCAACAGCGGCGCCACGGTGCTGAATATCGTCGAATCCTCCGGTGCCGGCATCAATGTCTATGGCATCGAGAGCGGCGGCATTCTGAACAATGGCGGCTTTGAGAACGTGTTCAGCGGTGGCGTTGCCACCAACGACGTCGTGTTCAATTTCCAGTCGGTCCAACCCGACGGCATCACACGCCAGACCAGCGTTGGCAGCTATGGCCAGCAGAATATCAGCAATGGTGGCCTCGCCTCTGGCACGGTCGTGCTGAGCCAGGGCGAGGTCCTCGTCTCCTCCGGCGGCACGCTGTCCGGCGCCGTGGTCAGCAGCGGCGGCCTGGTGATCGCTCAGTCCGGCAGTGTGCTGTCCGGCGTGGATGTGCTCTCCGGCGGTGCCTTCCTGGTGCTGCCCGGGGCTGTCGTGTCGAACACGGTGTCCGCCACCGGCGCGCTGGTGATGTCCAGCGGCGTTGCGGTGTTCACCTACCCAACCTCGTTGACCAGCGGCCTTGCTCCCAACAGCACCATCTACACCAGCGCCTATGTGCTGGCCGGCGGCAGTGTCACCAGCGAGACGGTCTATAATTACGGCGTGCTGAACGTCTACAACAGCGCCTCCGCCACCATCCTCACCAGCGGCGGCATCGAGAACGTTTATTCCGGCGGCGTGGATAGCGCATCGGTGATCAGCAGCGGCGGGCTGGAGATCGTGGGCTCCGGTGGCACGGCCAATGCGGTGACGATCTCCTCCGGTGGCACATTGCTGATCCTGCCCGGCGGTTCGGCCCCCGGCACGATCCTGGCGGGCGGCAATGTGGTCTCGAATGGCGTGGCGCTGTTCTCCGGCACCAATTTGGTGTCCACCGGTGCCAGCCTGTCCGGCGTTTCGGTCGGCGTCTCCGGCTTTGAATATGTGCTGACCGGCGGTCTTGCCGTGTCCAACACCGTCACCGGCCCCTATCTCGGCGGGCTCTATGGCGCAATCGATGTCTATGGCGGCGTGGTGAGCCACACGGTGCTCTCCTCTTCCGGCGCGGTTTACCTGTTTGCCGGTGGTTCCGCCGTCCAGGACGTGGTGAGCGCAAACGCACAGGAAGTGGTCTCCAGCGGTGGTGTGAGCCTGTCGGCCAGTCTGGTAAGCGGTGGCCTGTTGGTCTACGCAGGTGGTGTTGCCAGTGCCACGGTGGTTTCCAGCGGCGGCTATCTCAACATCTTCTCCGGCGGCTCCGCCGTTCAGCTGAGCCTGGCATCCGGCGGCGGGGCCACCGTGTTCTCCGGCGGTGTCGCGCGGGCATCGCAGATCACGGCGGCATCGGTTGCCGTGGATGGCGGCATCGCCATCTCCAGCTTCGTCTCCGGCACCGGCACGCTGAACATCCATCAAGGCATCGCCAGCGCCACCACCTTGGCCTCAGGCGGCGTGGAACAGCTCTCCGGCGGCAGCGATATCTCGGCCACGATCAGCTCGGGCGCCAGCCAGAACATCTCCTCCGGCGCCACCGCCACCAGCGACACGGTGCTGGGCGGTTCGCAGATCGTCCGCCTGTCCGGCATCGCCTCGGCCACCATCGCCTCTGGCGGCGGCGTGATCGTCTCCAGCGGTGGCATGGCCAGTGCCGTGGTGGTCGATGCGCTGGGCAGTGCCGTGATCTCCTCCGGCGGATCGGCCAATTTCACCACCGTCAACAGCAGCGGATTTATGCAGGTGCGCGGCGGTGGCGTTGCCACCAACACCGTGATCAACGCGGGCGGCTCGATGACGGTGTCCTCGGCAACCGCCCTTGTTGAATACACCTCGGTCAATTCCGGCGGCATCGCCTCGGCCGCGTTCTATGGCGAGATGCTCAGCACCACGGTGAGCAGCGGTGGGTCGGCCGTTGTGATCTTCTCTGGCCTGGCCAGCGCCATCTCGGCGCTCAGCGGCGGCACAGTGTCGGTCTACAATGACGGCGTCGCCACCGGCACCCTGCTCGCATCCGGTGCCGGGGAAGTGGTTTTCGGAGGCTCCATCGAGACAGGCGCCCAGGTTGCCTCCGGCGCTGAACTGCTGGTCTCGTCGGGCGGTGTCACCAGCAACGCGGTGCTGTCGAGCGGCGGGTTCGAGCTGGTCTCCTCCGGCGCCAGCGCCATCGGCACGGTGGTCAATTCCGGCGCGGTGCTGCTGGTTCTGCCAGGCGGCTCGGCCACCGGCACGGTCAGCTCGGGCGGGCAGGTTGTCTCAACCGGTGCGGTGATCGCCACCAGCGCTGTCTCGGCCGCGGCCGCCCAGGTCACCTCCGTCATCGCTGCCGGCAGCACCGGCTTCACGCTGGGCTCCGGCCAGTTCGCCTATGTCCTCTCCGGCGAGACCGCGATCGGCGACGTCATCAATGGCGGCGGCGTCAGCTCGTCCACGCAGGAGCGTGTGTGGGGCGGCACCGTCAGCGGATCGCTCATCACCAGCGGCGGGTTCGAGAACATCAACAGCGCCAGCCTGTCGATCAGCGCCACCGCGTCCGCGGGCGGCGTGATCAGCGTGGGCTCCAGCGGCACGGCCAGTGCGGCGCAGATCCGCTCCGGCGGCGAGCTGATCGTGGCCTCCGGCGGCAGTGCGTCAGCCCCGGTGCTCTATGCCGGCGGTGAGCTGATCGTGCTGCCAGGCGCCACCGTCACCGGCGTGGTCTCCTCGGGCGGTGCGGTGATCTCGACCGGCGTCGTCCTGCTGTCCGGCACCACCGTGCTGTCCTCGGCAACCGGCATCGTCTCGGGCCTCGCCGACGGGTCCGGCACCACGCTTTACGCCCTTTCCAGCGGCACGGCCCTCAGTGCCGTGGTGAATGGCGGCGAAATGACGATCTTCGCCGGTGGCATCGCCTCGGCGGTCCAGATCAGCAACAACGGCTCGGCGGTGATCTCCTCCGGCGGTGTCGCGATCGGCGACGTGCTGTCCTCCGGTTTCAACGCGGAGCAGGCCGTGCTGTCCGGCGGTGTCGTCAGCGCCACCATCCTGTCCTCCGGTGGCGCACAGAACGTCAATTCCGGCGGTCTTGCGGTGGCTGACATCGTGCTGTCCGGCGGCAATGACCGCATTCAGGCCGGTGGCAGCGGCAGCGGGATCATCGTCAGCTCCGGCGGCCAGTTCCAGGTCCGCTCGTCCGGCGGCGTGATGACCTCCGCGGTGATCAGCGCCGGCGGCACCGGCAATGCCTGGCTCGGCGGCGATGCGGTTGGAACTCTTGTCGGTGGCTCGGGGAGTATTTCCGCGCAGCTGTTCATCTTTGACGGCGGATCGGCAAACGCGACCAGCGTCGGCAGCAGCGGCATACAGCAGGTCTATTCCGGCGGCTTCGCCACCGGCACCCAGATCGGCTCTACCGGGCAGGAGCAGGTCTTGTCGGGTGGCATCACCACCGGCAGCTTCGTCTCCACCTCCGCCACCCAATATGTCTCGCTCGGCGGCATCGCCAGCGCCACCACACTCTCCGGCGTGGCCGCCAACCAGTACACCTACACGGGTGGCATCACCGTCGGCACGATCGTGGGCTCCGGCGGGCGTGAGCAGGTCGCCTCCAGCGGATCGATCGCAAGCAGCACCGTTGTGCTCGCCTCGGGCAATCTGTTCGCACAGGCGTTCGGCACGGCGATCGGTGCTGTGATCAGCAGCGGCGGAAATGCCACCGCGATCTCGGGCGGTGTGATCTCCACCACCCAGGTGCTGGCCGGCGGCCGGATCTTCGCAAGTGTCGGCGGCCTCGATGTCGGCACCATCGTCAGCGGCAGCGGCGGCAGTGAGACCGTGGTGTTCTCGGGCATCGCGTCTAACACCATCATCGGCAGCGGCGGCATCCAGATCGTGCAATCCGGCGGCTCCGCCTTTGGCACGGTGATCAGCTCGGCCGGTCAGATGCTGATCTCCGCGGGCGGTGTCGCCTCCAACATCAGCCTCGGCCTGGGCGGCGTGCTGGAATTGGCGGCACTCGGCTATGTCAGCGGCGGCACCGCAACACTCAACAGCAGCACCGATGTGCTGACGGTGAGCGAAGGCGGCAGCAGCACCTCTGTCACCCTGTCCGGCAACTATGCCGGTGACATCTTCAGCCTGGCCGGCACAATCGGTGGCGTCACCTCGGTGACTTTCGCCTCCGGGATGGCCGCCCCGCAGCCCTCGATCAGCGGCACGCTCGCAGGCCAGGTGGTGGCGGACAACGCCACCATCACCCCGTTCGCGGGTGTCACCATCACCGACACCGGGCTTGGCGCCACCGAGACGGTGACGATCACGCCCTCCACCACCAGCAACGGCAGTTTCAGCAATCTCAGCGCCAGTGTGGTGTCGGGTGCCACATTCTATGTGATCAGCGGCACCGCCGCCTCGGTCACCAGCGCGCTGGACGCCGCCATCTTCGTGCCGACCAGCAGCGGCATCACCAACAATACCAGTGCCACGGTGGGCTTCACGCTGAACGTGGTGGACGGCTCCTTCGCCTCCGCCACCGACAGCACCACCACGGTGGTGATCAAGCCGCCCGCCTTCCAGGCCAATCAGCCGGTCTCGGCGGCAGCGGGCCTGCAGGCGAGCAGCTCGGTCACCGGCTTCAGCATCAGCGACACCGCTGCCAACGTGGCCGCCGCCCTGTCCAGCCTGTCGTTGGACACCAAGCTCACCACGATCACCCTCACCGATGCCGGCACCCCCACCATCACGCTGAGCTACACCCAGTTCAGCGCCGACACCGCGATCCTGGCCAAGATCGCAACCCCGTACAAGCTGGCGGTGACCGGCGTTGCCATCCCCAACGCCTACACCACCAACGCCAACACGGCGGTGACGTCCTTCACCATCGCCGACACCGGCAGCAACGTGGCGTCCTATTTCAGCACGCTGCCGAGCCTTGCCAAGCTCAGCGCCATCACCCTGACCGACGCCACCACCCCGGTGGCACTGCCGTTGACCTCCGCCCAATACAGCCTCAACCAGACTGTGCTGTCGCTGATCGGCACCGCCTTCACCCTCACCGTCTCCGGCGCACCGGTGACGCAGGCCGCCACCTTGCAGGCTGACAGCCGGGTGACCGGCTTCACGGTCTATGACACGCTGGCCGACGTGGTCTCCGCCATCCCCGCCCTTTCGGCGGACAGCAAGCTCACCGCCATCCAGTTCTCCGATACCGGCACCCCGGTGATGACACTGACCGCCACGCAATACGCGGCGGACACGTCGATCCTGGCCAAGATCACCAGCAAGTTCACCGTCAACGCCACCAATGCGTCCGTGGCACAGGCGGCGGCGCTGCAGGCCAATCCCCAGGTCTCGGCGTTCACCGTGTCGGACCAGGCGGCCAATCTGACGGCGTCCGCACTGAGCAGCCTGCAGGCGGACAGCAAGCTGACCTCGATCTCCATCCTCGGCACCAACACGCAGCTGGTGCTGACATCGGTGCAATACGCAGCCGACAGCGCCATTCTGGCCAAGATCGTCACCCCCTACACGGTGGCGCTCTCCACCCTGATCCAGACCGACAGCGGCACCAGCCTCACCCAGGTCGGCTCCAACTACTTCCTCTACAACAGCGCGGGCTCCGGGCCGGAACTGCAGGTGGGCGGAAGCCCCGCCACCTCCGGGGAATTCGGCACCTACGCCCCGATCGGCGCCGTTGCGGTGGGCGGCGGTTATGAGGTGGCGTTCAAGGACACCGCCAGCGGAAATCTGTTCATCCTGGCGACGGACGGCACGGGCAACTTCACCAGCCTCACCGCCCCCATCACCTCCGGCACCGACTATGCGATCGAATCGCAGGAAACCGTGTTCGGCCAGGATCTGAACGGAGACGGCACAACCGGGCCGGTCACCAGCACGGTCGCCACCAACGGCCTCTTCAGCCTGGTGCAGGTGGCCAATGCCTTCGAGGTGCTGAGCAGTGGCGGTGCCGCCGTGCTGCTGAAGCAAGGCACGGCCCTGGTCAGCGCCGGCAGTCTGCTTGGCTACAACCCGATCGACGTGGCCTCCAACGCCGCGGGCTACGAGGTGATGTTCAAGAGCGGCACCGCCTTCCAGGCGCAGCAATTCAACGCCAGCGGCGTCTATCTCTCGGCTGCGACCGGCGTGCTGTCCGGTGCCAATTACGGGCTGCAAAGCCTGGAGACGGTGTTCAACGCCGATCTCAACGCTGACGGCACCACAGGGGTGAAGACCAGCGCCATCGCCACAAACGGCGCGGTTGCGCTGCTCGGTGCTGCCGATGAGTTCGAGATCACCAGCGGCGGTGTGCTGCAGGGCATTCTGCAGGTGTCGGGGACCTCGATCATCTCCGGCAATTTCGCGGGCTTCAACCCGCTTGCCGTGCTGTCCAACAGCGGCGGCTATGAGGTGATGTTCCAAAGCGGAACAGGCTTCCTGGGGCTGGAATTCACCTCAGGCGGGTCCTTCATCTCGGCGGCCACCAGTGTGCTGGCGGGCAGCAGCCTGGCGCTGGAAAGCCTGGAGCCGTCCTTCAACGTGGACCTCAACGGCGATCACAGCATCGGCCCGGTGACCAGCACGATCGCAACCAACGGCCTGGTTGCCCTGCTGGGCGCCGCGGGCCAGTTCGAGATCACCAGCAGCGGGGCGCTGCAGGGCATTCTGCAGGTCTCGGGCACGCCGATCAGCTCGGGCAATTTCGCGGGCTTCAACCCGCTTGCCGTGTTGGCCAACAGCGGTGGCTACGAGGTGATGTTCCAGAGCAGCGCTGGCTTCCTCGGGCTGGAGTTCACCTCAGGCGGGTCCTTCGTCTCGGCCGTCACCAGCGTGCTCGCCGGCAGCAGCTACGCGCTGGAGAGCCTGGAGCCGTCGTTCAACGTCGACCTCAACGGCGATCACACGACCGGGCCGATCAGCAGCCTCATCGCCAGCAACGGCCTGCTGTCCCTGCTCAAGGTGGCCGATGAGTTCGAGATCACCAGCAGTGGCGTGGTGCAGGGCATTCTGCAGGTCTCTGGCACACCGATCAGCTCGGGCAATTTCGCGGGCTTCAACCCGCTTGCCGTGCTGTCCAACGGTGGCGGCTATGAGGTGATGTTCCAGAGCAGTGCGGGCTTCCTGGGGCTGGAGTTCACCTCAGGCGGGTCCTTCATCTCGGCCGCCACCAGCGTGCTGGCCGGCAGCAGCCTGGCGCTGGAAAGCCTGGAGCCGTCCTTCAACGTGGACCTCAACGGCGATCACAGCATCGGCCCGGTGACCAGCACGATCGCAACCAACGGGCTGGTTGCCTTGCTGGGCGCCGCGGGCCAGTTCGAGATCACCAGCAGCGGGGCGCTGCAGGGCATTCTGCAGGTCTCGGGCACGCCGATCAGCTCGGGCAATTTCGCGGGCTTCAGCCCGCTTGCCGTGCTGGCCAACCGTGGCGGCTACGAGGTGATGTTCCAGAGCAGTGCCGGCTTCCTGGGGCTGGAGTTCACCAGCAACGGTGCCTTCGTCTCGGCCGCCACCGGCGTGCTCGCCGGCAGCAGCTACGCGCTGGAGAGCCTGGAGCCGTCGTTCAACGCCGATCTCAACAGCGATGGCACAACCGGGGTCAAGACCAGCCTCATCGCCAGCAACGGACCGCTTGCCTTGCTGGACGCCGCCGATGAGTTTGAGATCACCAGTGGCGGGACCCTGCAGGGCGTTCTGCAGGCAGGCGGAAGCCCGATCATCTCGGGCAATTTCGCAGGCTTCAACCCGATTGCCGTCCTGGCCAACAGCGGCGGCTATGAGGTGATGTTCAAGGGCTCCTTGGGGTTTGTGGGGCTCGAGTTCAGCAACACCGGCATCTTCCTCTCGGCGGCCACCAGCGTGCTGGCGGCCAACAGCCCCGATCTCTGGGCGCAGGAGACTTTGTTCGGAGCCGATCTCAACAGCGATGGCCAGATCGGCACACCGCATTCGGCGATCTCGGTGGACAAGGGCACCACGCTGCTGCTGTCGGGGGCGAACTACTTCTTCACCAACGGCAGCGGCGTTGGGCCGGAATTCCTGCTGAACGGCGCTGCCGTCACCACCAGCACGTTCGGCACCTACAACCTGATCGGCGCCGTGGTCAGCGGCGGCGGCTATGAGGTGGCGCTGAAGGACAGCACGCCTGGCAGCAACAACTATATCCTGCTGGCCACCGACAGCACCGGCAACTTCACCAGCGTGGTCACCAACCCGGCCGTGGTCACCGGCCAGGATTTCTCGCTGGAGCAGCAGGAGCCGGTCTTCGGCCAGGATCTGAACGGCGATGGCAGGCTGGCAACCGTGGTATCGTCGGGCATCTCCACCCTCAGCCTGACCTCGGCGAGTGCCAACACCATCGTGCAGCTTGCCGCCAACGCCACCTCTGCCACCGGCGGGCTCAACGCCGGCACGCTGAGCCTGGCAGGCAGTGCCAGCACGCTGTTCCTGTCGGCGGCCTCCGCCACGATCGAGGTCTCGCTGCAGTCCAGCACCGGGGTGGAGGTGATCTCCGGCTTCCAATACACGATCGATGCGCTGAACATCGACCTCAAGGGAGCTGCAAGCTCGGTGCTGACGGCAGCGGATATCCTGGTCAGCGGCTCGCACGCCATCGCGATCTACGCCAGCACCGATCCAGCCCACGGCATCGTGCTCGCGGGCGCCTCGGTCAGCGGCTACACGGCGGCAAACCTGGTGACCAGCCACACCAGCTTCGTGGGTGGGCACGCGATCATCACCTGATCACGCAAACGCCGGCGTCCCAGATGGGAACGCCGGCGTGCGTGGCAGCGCTTTCACTTGGATAAGCCTCAGACGAAGGCCAGATTGTCCGGCCGGAAATCCATGTAATAGAAGGTGTAGGGCCGCCAGGCCACGCCACGGCGCACGCCGTAGAACTCGGCCGGCTGATACAGCACCGTGCCCGGCGCCGCATCCTCCCACGCATTGAGCATCCGCTCCCACAGCACCTTGCGCGCGGCCGGATCGGTCTCGGCCTCCAGCGCCCGCCCCGCCTCGTTGAACGCAGCCGTGCTGCGAAAGGCGCCCGAATTCTGGAACGCCGAATCGGGTCCCCAGGACGGCCAGATCGCCCCCAGAGGATCCGGAAGCCTGGTCGAGTTGGAGTTGTTGCCCACCTGCTCACCGGGTGCGCGCATCAGCGCGCTGTTCTCCACCACCTGCAGCCGCGCGTTGATACCCACATCGCGCCACATCTCAATGATCACCTGCGCTGCCTTCAGCGCGTTGGTGTAGTAGTTGGGCTGGGTGCGATAGGTGATCTCCCCCCCGTTATAGCCCGCCGCCTTCAGCAGATCGCGTGCCGCCTTCGGGTCGTGACGCAGAGCGCGGCCTTCCAGAAACATCGGCCCGTATTCCGGGTAGTTGTGCCCCGGCGGCACCAGCGCCTTGCCATCCCACAGCGTGTCCACCAGCAGCTGGCGGTCGATCGCAAGACCCAGCGCCTGGCGCAGACGTTTGTCCCCCATCTCGGGGCCGCGCTCGTTGAAGGTCAGCACATGGGAGTTGGCCAGCACAACCGAGCGCACCTCGATCCCACTGCCGCGGTTGAGGTCGCTCACCTGATCGGGCGGCACGTTGGTGATGATGTCCACATCCCCCGCGCGCAACGCCGCCACCCGGGCGGCCACTTCCGGGATCAGCCGGAACTCGACGCTGCTGGCCGTCGGCCTGCCCATCCAATAGTCATCAAACGCATCAAGCACGATCTTCTGGTCGGATTGCAGGGTGCGCAGCCGGAACGGGCCGGTGCCCACCGGGTTGCGGGAGAATCCGTCAAACCCGCGCTCCTCATAGGCGCGCTTGTTGACGATCCAGCCGCACCACGAGGCCAGGCGCTGCTCCAGCAGCACATCCGGCCGCCTGGTGCGAAACCGCACCGTGAACCGGTCCAACGCCTCCACACTCTCCAGCGTCGCGAAATAGGGCCGCGCCTCCACCACCAGCGGCTTGTCGCCGAACATGCGGTTGGAGGTGAAGGTGAACACCACATCCTCGGCGGTGAACAGATCGCCGTTGTGGAAGCGCACATCCTCGCGCAGCCTCAGCACCAGCTCGGAGCCGCCGTTGCGCGTCCAGCTGGTCGCCAGATGCGGCTTCAGCGCGGCCCCGCCCCCATCCGGCGCGCCCAGGAAATCCCGCCGCAGCAGCGTGTCGAACATCGAATACGTCACGCGGGTGCC
Source organism: uncultured Rhodospirillales bacterium (assembly GCA_903924855.1). Classification (GTDB taxonomy): domain Bacteria; phylum Pseudomonadota; class Alphaproteobacteria; order Acetobacterales; family Acetobacteraceae; genus CAIQQQ01. The sequence goes on from CAIYCW010000152.1 coordinate 50,074, forward strand.
GACGTTGGACAGTTCGCGGATCGGCTCCAGCGTGGCCGGCAGATCCGCCACCCCCACGATCAGGCCGCGCCGCGCGGCCGGCTGCGCGGTCAAGGACGATGGCAGCACCAGGCCGGACAGCCCGGCGCCCAGCATTGCGCGACGTGAGATCGACATGGAACCCCCCTTTGCTGATCGCATCGGGGTAGCAGGCGGAGATGTCGGTTGTGCTGCGTTTGGGTTGCACCGCCATGACGTCCACACAAAAACGGCCGGCAGGTTGTCCTGCCGGCCGATTTCCGCGTGGATGCCGAGGCTTCAGCCGCGGATCATCACCGCCTTCACATCATCGCCCACAGCGCTTTCGAACTGGGCGAAGTTCTTCTCGAACATGCCGGCCAGCTTCTTCGCCTGCGCGTCATACGCCGCCTTGTCGGCCCAGGCCTGGCGCGGATCGAGCACCTCGGCCGGAATGCCCGGCACTTCCAGCGGGATGGACAGGCCGAAGAACGGCTCGGTCTTGAACGCCACCTGGGCCAGCGAGCCATCAAGGGCGGCGTCGATCAGCGCGCGGGTGTGGCGGATCGACATGCGCTTGCCCACGCCATAGGCCCCGCCCGACCAGCCGGTGTTCACCAGCCAGCAATCAGCGCCGAACTTCGCCACCATCTTGGCCAGCATCTCGCCATACAGCGTCGCCGCCCGCGGCAGGAAGGGCGAGCCGAAGCAGGCGCTGAACGAGGGCTGCGGCTCGCTGCCGAGACCCTTCTCCGTGCCGGCGACCAGCGCCGTGTAGCCGGACAGGAAGTGATACATCGCCTGCGCCTGGCTCAGCTTGGCGATCGGCGGCAGCACGCCGAACGCGTCACACGCCAGCATCATCACGTTCTTGGGGATGCCCGCACGGCCGGAGGGGATGAAGTTCGGGATGAACTCCACCGGATAGCAGGAGCGGGTGTTCTCGGTGTAGCGCTGGTCGGTCAGGTCAAGGCGGCCACGCTCATCGGCCACCACGTTCTCCAGCACCGTGCCGAAGCGATGCGAGGCGGCCCAGATCTCGGGCTCGGCCGTCTGCGACAGGTTGATCACCTTCGCGTAGCAGCCGCCCTCGAAGTTGAACACGCCGTCCTCGGCCCAGCCATGCTCGTCATCGCCGATCAGCGGCCGCTTCGGATCCGACGACAGCGTGGTCTTGCCGGTGCCGGACAGGCCGAAGAACAGCGCCACGTCGCCCTTGGCCCCCACATTGGCCGAGCAATGCATCGGCAGCACGCCCTTGGCCGGCAGCAGCCAGTTCATCACGGTGAAGATCGACTTCTTGATCTCCCCGGCATACTCGGTGCCGGCCACCACGATCATCCGCTCCGTCAGGCTCAGCATCACGGCGGTGGTGCTGCGGCAGCCATCGATGGACGGGTCAGCCTCGAATTTCGGGGCGTGCAGGATAATGAAATCCGGCTCGAAGGTCTCAAGCTCCGCCTCGGTCGGGCGGATGAACATGTTGCGCGCGAACAGGGAGTTCCACGCCGCATCGGTCACCATGCGCACCTTGATGCGATGCGCCGGATCCGCACCGGCATACAGGTCCTGCACGAACAGTTCCTGGCCCTGCAGATAGGCCTGAACGCGGTTCTTGAAGATGTTGAAATGCGCGGGCGAGATCGGCTGGTTGACCTTGCCCCAATCCACCTCGTCATGCACCGCGGGCTCATCGACGACGAACTTGTCGCGCACCGAGCGGCCGGTGTGCACGCCGGTGATGGCGATGAACGCGCCATCCTCGGAGAGCTGGCCCTCGCCGCGGCGGATGGCATGCGGGATCAGCGCCGAAGCGGTTAGGTTGGCATGCACACGCGGGTTGGTGGCCGCATGCGGCACATGCACGCCGGTATGGGTCAACGGATTGCGGATGCTCTGTTTTCCAACAGCGTTCATATGGACCCCTCCGGCCGGTTGCTGGTGTGCGATACACCAATTGATCACGTGCATAGGGAGCGAAACCGAAACGGTCCAGCGACCTGCGTGGATGTTATCGCAAACATACCCGCTTGCATGGCAGAACTCGCGATAAGTTTAGTCTCTTGACAATTCTTGACGCGCTGCCCGCGTCATTGTCACCAATTCTTGTCGCACTGCAGCAGAGTCTGTAACGGGACCAGACCAGTTGATGCGGCGCACAATCGGGTCTTGATCGTTCGTGTCGATCAGGTCGAACCCGTCCACATCCACCGCCACCATCCGCCACGATCCGGGCCGCCCGGCGATCAGCGCCAGCGCGTCCGCATGATCGGCGTTGCAATGCGCCATGATGCTGTCCTCGGCCTCCAGCAGCGCTGCCACCGCCTGCGGATCGGGCGTGAGATCGGCCTTGTTCAGCCGAAAGGCACGGGCAAACCCGCCCACCAGCTGGCCCGATTGCAGGCGGATGCGCCACAGCGCGAAATCGCCGAAATCCGCGTAAAGCTGCGCGTAAGGGTGCACCGCAAGCCAGCGCGCCTTCATCGCCGGATCAGGCTCCAGTTCGGCGAGCCCCGCGACACTGACCCGTGGTGCCGTCTGCGGATTGGCCGATCGCGGCGGCGCCGCCAGCAACAGCGAGCAGCGCGGATCAGCCTTCAGCTGGCGCGTGTGCTCCGAAAGCGTGGACAGGAACAGCAGCACCGACAGATCAGGCGCGCAGGCCGGCGTGGCGAGCGAGGCCAAGGGCTGGCCGTCCTTCACCGTGGCCAGCGTGCACACCCTGGCCTGGCGCATGATCATCCGCGCCTCCCATGTCGGTTCCGGTCCGGGGGCGTGGTTTGCGGTGGGGACCTGTGCCATAATGCGTTCGCCTTTCTTCCTCAGTTCGCCACAATTGGGTGGCACAGTCTGACCGGGCAAGTCCGCCGCCCGATGCAGCACAGGAGCACAGAGATGAAGCAGACCATCGCCCTGGTGGATGACGATCGCAACATCCTCACCTCCGTCTCGATGACGCTGGAGCAGGAAGGCTACACCGTGCGCACCTACACCGACGGCGAGAGCGCGCTGCAGGGCATCACCGCGCGGCCGGTCGATCTCGCCGTGCTCGACATCAAGATGCCCCGCATGGACGGCATGGAGCTGCTGCAGCGCCTCCGCGCGCGCACCCAGCTGCCGGTGATCTTTCTCACCTCCAAGGACGAGGAGGTGGACGAGCTGATGGGCCTGCGTTTGGGGGCGGATGACTATATCCGCAAGCCCTTCAGCCAGCGCCTGCTGATCGAGCGCATCCGTGCCCTGCTCCGCCGCAACGAGACCAGCCGCGCCGAAGGCTCCGGCGCCGCCCCCACCGGGGTGATGGTGCGCGGCGATCTGGTGCTCGATGAGACCAAACATCAATGCCATTGGAAGGGCCACGACATTGCGCTGACCGTCACCGAATTCCTGCTGGTCAAGGCGCTCGCCGCCCGCCCCGGCATGGTGAAGTCGCGCGACCAGCTGATCGACACTGCCTATGGCGACAACATCTATGTCGATGACCGCACCATCGACAGCCACATCAAGCGGGTGCGCAAGAAGTTCCGCGCCGCGGACGATGACTTCGATTCGATCGAGACGCTGTACGGCATCGGCTATCGCTACAAGGAAGCCTGACCCCATGCCCGAGGGTGGCAAGCTGCTGGCCGGATTGCGACCCGAGATCGTGGTGGCGGAACCGCGCCTGCGCTTCCTCTCGCCGCTGCTGCAGCGCATCCTGCTGGTCAACCTGCTGCCGCTCGCCGTGCTGCTGGCAGCCCTGCTCTATCTGGACCAGTACCAGAACGGCCTGCTGCAGGCCGAGGTCACCACGCTGCGCGAACAGGCGCGCATCTATGCCGGCGCCCTCGGCGAAGCCGCGATCCGGGAGGACACGCCGGACAGCCCGCACCTGGTGCCCGATCTGGCCCGCCCGCTGCTGCGCCGGCTGACCGAACCCACGCCCAACGCCCAGGCCAGGCTCTATTCCGCCGAGGGCGAGGTGCTGGCGGACACCCGCGTGCGCGAGGGCGCCGGCGGTGCGGTGGTGATGGAGCCCCTGCCCCCGGCGCTGGATCGCGGCCGGCTGGTCGATCTGGTGGGGCAGTTCTACGACGATCTGCTCAGCCTGCTGCCGCACAGCACGGATGAATCGCTGCTCGATCTCGGCCAACAGGCCGCCGGCACAGACTGGTCGCCCGATGTGCGCGCCGAGCTGAAGCGCAACGCCGAGACACCCGGCCGCCAGATTCCGCCCTATATCCGCCGCAGCGACGACAACCGCCTGCTGGTCAGCGTCTCGGAGCCGGTGTCGCGCAACCGCGCCACGTTGGGTGTTGTGGTGCTGACGCGGGAGGCGCGCGAGGTGGATGACAGCGTGCTGGCGGTGCGGCTGTCCATCCTGGCGCTGTTCACCCTGGCCCTGGTGCTGACGGTGATGCTGTCCTGGTACCTGTCGCTCACCATCGCCCGCCCCATTCTGCGCCTGGCCGGCGCCGCCGCCGAGATGCGCGAGGGCGGCGGGCGCGGCGGCGTGGTGCCGCAGCCTTTGCTCGATCGCGGCGATGAGGTGGGCGAACTGGCGCGCGCCCTGTCGGAATCGGCAGGTGCTCTCTGGGCGCGGATGGACGCCATCGAACGCTTCGCCGCCGACGTGGCGCATGAGATCAAGAACCCGCTCTCCTCCATCCGCAGCGCCATCGAAACCCTGCGCCGCATCGACGACCCCACCAAGCAGCGCCGGCTGACCGCCATCATCGCCGAGGATGTGGGCCGGCTGGACCGGCTGATCACCGACATCTCGGACGCCTCGCGCATCGACGCCGAACTGTCACGCGTGGCGACCGAGCCGGTGGATCTGGCGCCGATCCTCTCCGCCCTCGCCGAGATCGACGAGGCAACACGCGATGAGGACGGCGCACATCTGGAGCTGCGCCTCGGCGAAGGCCGGCTGGTGGTGCAGGCGGTGGCGGACCGGCTGGTGCAGGTGCTGCGCAACCTGATCGGCAACGCGCACAGCTTCTCGCCAGCCAATGGCCGCATCCTGCTCTCCGCCCATGCCGAGGGCGGCTTCATCGAGATCGCGGTGGAGGATGAAGGCCCCGGCATCCCGGACGCCAAGCTTGAGAACATCTTCGAGCGCTTCTACTCCGAACGCCCGCAGGGCGAGCGCTTCGGCACGCATTCCGGCCTGGGCCTGTCGATCAGCCGCCAGATCGTCGAGGCGCTGAAGGGCCGGATCTCGGCGGAGAACCGGCGCGGGCCGAACGGCCAGGTGATCGGCGCGCGGTTCGTGGTGATGCTGCCGCGGGCTTGAAAGGTAGAGTCTTCTTTTTGTGAACAAAAAGAAGCAAAAAAACTTTTTTCGTTTGCTGACGGCACGTGCTGACTTCAGCCTGATGGGCCTCGACAGGCGGTGAGGGCAAACGGGTAAAAGTTTTTGCTTCTTTTTTCAAAAAGAAGCCCTTGCCTTACCTTCTACCCAATCCGCAGCCCGATCACCGTGGTGCGAGGCGGCATGCCCGCGGCGAAGGAGGGCCATCTTGTGGCGGGGTTTGCCCAGCTGGCCTGCGGCGTGGCACCGGGATGACGGATCGCAGCAAAGCCCTGCCGGCCACCCGGCAGCAGCGTGATGCCGCCGATGGCAGCACCCAGCGGCGCGCGATACAGCGTCCGCAACCGGGTGAAATCGGCCTCGGCCAGGGTGATCTGGCCATCCAGCCCGCCGATCCACACAGCGCCGTCGGGCCCCGCCGCCAGACAGTCCGGATTGCTGATGATCGGCCCACCCATATCGGTGTCCCCGCCGGACAGCGCCAGCTCCACTGCGAAGCGCTCCGTGGTGATGTCGCCGCCCTCCGGCCGCAGCGCCAGAATGCGACCGGCCGGATTGCCCTGCGCAAGCGCGCTGCCGGCGACGAACCCAACCCCGCCACGGCAGGCCAGCAGCACCGTGCCGGCCGACAGCGCAAGGCCGGAAGGCGCATCGAGCGGCGTGCCCTCCCGGCTGCGCTGATCGGCCACCGCCACGAAGCGCAGCACGCCGCCTTGCAGCACCGCAACACTCAGCCGCCCGGCATCCAGCGCGTCCGGCTGATCGGGGGACAGCGCCGCCTGGCTTACGAAGCGGAACAGCCGCCCGCCCTGCGCCTCGCTCATGAACACCACGGCACGGCCGTCCGCGCTCTGCGTCGCCAGCAGCGCCGTGCGGGCAAACCGGCCCAGGCTTGCGCGCTTCACCGGGATCGCCTGCGGATCGCGCGGGTCGATCTCCACCACACGCAGCCCGCCCTGGCCTTCCGAAAGCAGAACCGTGCCCCAGGGCGTGGCAGCACCTGCCTGCGGGTCCAGCGGCCCGCGCGCGGCATCGCCGGCATCGCCCGGCTCGGTGCCGCTCACCCGGCACAGCGTGTCGGCCGCGATCCGGCGGGTCTGATAACCGCCATCGGTGACCAGATAGGCGCCGCCATGCTCCTCCAGATTGAGCACGGAGGCACCTTGCAACGCTGCCAGCAAAGCGGGATCGCCGGAGGGCAGCATGCGCGCAACCGGGGCCGGATGCGCCACCGTCAGGATCGCGCGCTTCACGCCATCCTCCCCATCCGGCTGCGTCTGCAGCCCTGCCAGAATACCATCCCAGCCGAACTGGCCCCTGGCCGCCTGGACGGAGATGTTGGCCGGCGCGAAGGACAGGCTGTCCGGCTCGACCCGACCACCCCAGGAGATCAGCGTGCTGCGCGTCACCCCAGGCGCCACGCTGTCATCCAGCGGCGCCGGTGTGGCGGGCGGTGGCGCCAGCCGGCTTTGGGCGAATGCGCCAACCGGGGCCAGCGTGGCTGCGGTGAGAAGCGAACGACGGGTCAGCATGCCTGCCTCGTATGATCGTTGTCGCGGGAAACTTCCCCCGGGCGTGAATCCGGGTCTAGACTTCCATATAGGTATTCACCGAGAGGCATCCCATGACCCCGCCGCCCATCTCCCCTGCCCTGCGCGCGAATTCTCCCGAGGCGCGGGACGTTGCCAGCGTGCTGCACCCCTACACCGATCTGCGCGCGCATCTCACCGCGGGCCCCACTGTGATCGGCACCGGCAACGGCGTGCGGGTGACGGATGAGCAGGGCAAAACCTATATCGACTCGGTGGCCGGTCTGTGGTGCGCCTCGCTCGGCTTCTCCAATGAGCGTCTGGTGCAGGCCGCCGCCACCCAGATGCGCAAGCTGCCCTTCTACCACAGCTTCACCGCCAAATCGCACATGCCGGCGATCGACCTGGCCGAGATGCTGCTCGCCCGCGCCCCGGTGCCGATGAGCAAGGTGTTCTTCGCCAATTCCGGCTCGGAAGCCAACGACACCGTCATCAAGATGGTCTGGTATTTCAACAACTCGGTGGGCCGCCCCGAGAAGAAGAAGATCATCGGCCGCATCAAGGGCTATCACGGCATCACGCTGGCCGCCGCCTCGCTGACCGGCCTGCCCAACAACCACCGCAGCTTCGACCTGCCGCTGCCGGGCTTCCTGCACACCATCACGCCGCATTTCTACCACGGCGCGCTGGACGGCGAGACCGAGGCCGAATTCGCCACGCGCTGCGCCGATGAGCTGGAAAAGCTGATCCTGGCCGAAGGCCCCGAGACCATCGCCGCCTTCTGGGCCGAGCCCATCATGGGTGCGGGCGGCGTGATCCTGCCGCCTGAGGGCTATTTCCCGAAGATCCAGGCGGTGCTTTCGAAATACGACATCCTCTTCGTCGCCGATGAGGTGATCTGCGGCTTCTGGCGCACCGGCAATTACTGGGGCAGCCAGACCTTCGGCGCCAAGCCGGACATCCTGGTCTGCGCCAAGGCGCTGTCCGCAGCCTTCCTGCCGATCTCCGCGGTGATGGTGAACGAGCGCGTCTTCCAGGGCCTGGCCGATGAAAGCCATGTCATCGGCACATTCGGCCACGGCTACACCTATTCCGGCCACCCGGTGTCGGCCGCCGTCGCGATCGAGACGCTGAAGATCTACGACGAGATGGACATCGGCACCCATGTGCAAAGTGTGGCCGCCCATCTGCAGCAGGCGATCCGCGCCCGCTTCGAAGGCCACGAGCTGGTGGGCGAGGTGCGCGGCACCGGCCTGATCGGCGCCGTCGAGCTGGTGGCGGACAAGGCCACCCACAAAAACTTCGACCCCGCGCTGAAGATCGGCCCGCGCGCGGTCAAGCTCGCCGAAGCCAACGGCATCATCGCCCGCGCTTTGCCCAATGACGGCATCGCCTTCTCCCCGCCGCTGATCATCTCCAAGGAGGAGATCGATCAGGTGGTGGACGGCATCGGCCGCGCTGTGGATGAGCTGACCGTGCAGCTGAAGCGCGAGCAGATCGCGGTGGTGAGCTGAGGGAAGCGTTCTTCTTTTTGTGACCAAACGGCACAACGCGCACCTGATCTCTCAGGTGCGCGTTGTTCTGTTCGGGCAACCGGCGCCCTTCGGTTTCAGATCTCCCGGCGCTGCATCATCCCGGCCATGGTCTCCGCCTGGCGGATTGCCAGCGAGACGATGGTCAGCGTCGGGTTGCACGCGGCGCCCGAGGTGAACTGGCTGCCATCGGAGACGAACAGGTTCTTGATGTCGTGCGTCTGGCCGTATTTGTTGACCACGCCATCGCGCGCCTTCTCGCTCATCCGGTTGGTGCCCATGTTGTGCGTGCTGGGATAGGGCGTGGTGTTGAACACACGTGTCGCACCCACCGCCTCGTAGATCGCCCGTCCCTGCTGATAGGCGTGGTTGCGCATCGCGACGTCGTTGGCATGGTCGTCGAAATGCACGCTCGCCACCGGCATGCCGTGCTTGTCCTTGGCCGTCTTGTCGAGCGTGATGCGGTTGGTGGCACGTGGCATGTCCTCGCCCACCAGCCACATACCCGCCATGTTCGGATAATCCTCCATGGCGGAGGCAAACGGACGGCCCCAGCCACCCGGCTCCAGGAACGCCGCCATGAATGGCAGGCCCAGCGACAGCGTCTCCATCTCATAGCCACCGACAAAGCCGCGCTTGGTGTCGTGGCGGGCCTCGTCGCGCACGATGCCGGCCATGGTGGTGCCGCGATACATGTGCACCGGCTGTTCGAACACCGCATACACGCTGCCCGTCATGTGGCGCATGTAGTTTCGCCCGACCTGGCCCGAGGAATTGGCAAGCCCATCCGGGTATTTCGACGAAGCCGAGTTCAGCAGCAGGCGCGGGCTTTCGATCGAGTTGCCGGCCACCGCCACCACGCGCGCCTTCTGCCGCTGCATGACGCCCTGCTGATCGACATAGACAACACCGGTCACCTTGCCGGATGCATCATGCTCGATCTTCAGCACCATGCTGCCCGGGCGCACCTCCATGTTGCCGGTGGCCTCGCCCTTCGGGATCTCGCTGACCAGCGTTGACCATTTGGCGCCGGATTTGCAGCCCTGGAAGCAGAAGCCGATCTGCTGGCACGAGCCACGCCCGTCGCGCGGCTGGCTGTTGATGGCCATGTTGCCGGAGTGGAACTCCTTGTAGCCGAGCCGCGCGGCACCAGCGGAGAGCACCTTGTAGTTGTTGTTGCCGGGCAGCCGCGGAATGCCGTTGGTGCCGGTCACACCCATCTTCAGCTCGGCCTTGGCGTAGTAGGGCTCCAGCTCGGCCAGCGTGATCGGCCAATCGAGCAGATTGGCGCCCTGCAGATCGCCATAGGTGGTGCGGGTCTTGAACTCATGCTCCTGAAACCGCAGCGAGGCGCCGGCCCAATGCGTGGTGGAACCGCCGACCGCCTTGACGATCCAGGCCGGCAGGTTGGGGAAATCCTTGGCGATCCGCCAGCTGCCGGAGGTGGTGCGCATATCCGTCCAGGCCAGCTGGGCGAAGCTCTCCCATTCGTCGTTGATGAAATCCTGCGTCTCGTAACGCCCGCCGGCCTCCAGGATCACCACCTTGATGCCGCGCTGCGCCAGCTCATTGCCCAGCGTGCCGCCACCAGCCCCGGAGCCCACGATACAGACGATGCTGTCGTCGTTCAGATCGAATTTTGCCATGTTGTTGTCCTCCCCGAATTTTGTGCTGTGAGATCAGGCCTGCGGCAGCCAGTCGATGTCGGAGAAGCCGCGGTTGATGTAGCCGCCCTTGTCGGCCGAGGAGCCCTCGTAGCCGAACTTCGCCCACAGATCCTTCTGGTTGTAGAGCGACACCACCAGGGTGGAGCGCACCTTGCCGAAGAACGCGCTGGTCTCGATGGCCTGCAACAGCTTCACCCGATCGCCCTCCCAGGCGATCGAGAGATAGTCGGCAGCCCCGTGCCGGGCCTTGGCCGCGGCATCCAGATCGGCGACACCCTTGGCGAACATCGCCTTCTTGCCGGCATCGGCCGCCATCGCATCAAAGCCGGCACAGGCGGTGACGTAATGCGTGTCCGCCAGATGGTCGTGCGGGTAGATGTCGCGCGCCATCTTCACCAGGCTTGCCATCTCATGGGCCGACAGATGCTGCGCCGCCTGCGCCCAGGCCGCCTGCGGGCTGATGCCCACACCGATGGCAAGCGATGCCGCGGCAGGGGCCGCAACGCTGGTCTTGAGGAAGCCGCGCCGGCCGAGTTCGGTCGGCTTGTTGATTGTTTTCATGTGTTTTCTCCCTGTTGTGATCCGGCCGTCAGCGATAGCGGCCGTGTTTCTGCAGCACCTCGATCCGGTAGCCGTCCGGATCGGAGACGAAGAAGAATTTGGCGAGCAAGGCGCCGTCCCGGTGGAATTCGCGCACCGGATTGGGCGAAAGCCCCGCCGCCTCGAAGCGGGCATGCTCCGCCTCCAGGTCATCGACCACAAAGGCGATGTGGCCGTAGCCGTCACCCAGGCCGTACGGCTCGGTGCGGTCATGGTTGATCGTCAGCTCCAGCTCGAAATCGGTGCCGGGGCAGAGCAGATAGACCAGGGTGAAGCCGTCAAAGGCGAGGCGGGTTGCCACCTCCATGCCAAACGCGGTGCGGTAGAAGGCAACCGAGCGCGCCTCCTCCAGCACGCGGATCATCATGTGAATCGGCCGGACCCCGGCAGGTGCGTGTGCGCTCATCAATGCTGATCCTTCAGCCAGGCGATGATGGTCTGGCGGATGGCGGGGGCGGCCTGGCGATAGGCCATCACCGTTCCCTTGATCATCGCCTGCGGATTGGTGAGGTAGGTGTCGAGCGTCTGCGCATCCCAGACGATGCCGCTCTCGGCATAGGCGCCGGTGTAGGCGAAGCCCGCGACCGAGCCGGCCTTGCGGCCGAACACGCCATACAGGCTGGGCCCCTGGCGCGGGCCGCCCTCGGCGGTTGCGATATGGCAGGTGCCGCATTGGCGGCTGAACAAGGTGGCCCCGTCGGGCTTGGCCGGGGCAGGCACCGCGAACTGCGCGGATGCGCGTGTTGCAACCAAGAAGCACGCAACAACAATGGCCGCGAAAACCTTCGCGGATTGGCGATTCATCTGCTCTCCCCCCGTCTGTCCTGCGCCGACCCTAGGAAGGCTCAGAACAGACAGGGTAGTATCAGGCTACGACCGCCACTTTTTCTGCCGCCTCGCGCTGCAGCCGTGCCGCCACCTGTTGGGCGTGCAGATCCTGGTTGCGCAGGTAATGCGTGCAGGTCACCCGCAGGAAGGAGGCCAGATTGGCGATCTCACCATCCGATCCCAGCACCTCGTCATGCAGAACGCCGATGAACCTTGCCACCGACATCTGCTCCTTGAGGGCGATCTCCTCAAGAATGCCCCAGAAAGCCGACTCGAGCCGGATCGACGTTGCATGCCCATGCAGGCGTATGGCGCGGGTCTCGGCCGCATAGCTGGCCGGGTCCTGCGTGCGAAACAGTGAACACATGACTGCCTCCCCTCTGCGGCCGTGTGCGAAGCCGGGATCTGCCCAAATGTCGCACCAACCGTTCTGTCTGGCGGCAGGATAGTCCCAAGAAATGCCGTGTTTCAATCGACAGCGGCGTGAGCGTGGGCGGGATCAGGCGAAGCCAGCCTCAGCTGTGCCGGCTGACCGTGTAATCCGCCACCGCCTCAAGTGCGGCGCGATAGGGCGAGGGCGGGAAGATGCGCAGCGCGTCCTTGGCCTGGGCCACGAACCCGGCGGCACGGGTGAGTGTTGCGCGAATGGCGTTGTGCCGCGCGATCAGCGCCATCGCCTGATCCAGATCCGCCTCGGTCTGCTCGCTGTCATCGATGGTGCGCTGCCAGAACGCACGCTCCTCGGCGGAGCCCGCGGCAAACGCCACCAGCACCGGCAGGGTCACCTTGCCCTCGCGGAAATCATCACCCACCGTCTTGCCGAGCGTGGCCTGATCAGCCGCATAGTCCAGCGCGTCATCCACCAGCTGGAACGCCATGCCGAGCATGCCGCCATAGAGCGACAGCGCCTGCTCCTCTGCCTCGGGCCGGCCGGCGACAACCGCGCCCACCTCGCAGGCCGCCTCGAACAAAGCGGCCGTCTTGCCGCGGATCACCGCCAGATATTGCTCCTCTCCGGTCGAGAGATCGTTCTGGGTGGCGAGCTGCAGCACCTCCCCCTCGGCGATGGTGGCGGCGGCGCGCGACAGAATGGCCAGCACCGCCAGCGAGCCGTCCTGCACCATCAGCTGAAAGGCGCGGGCGAACAGGAAATCGCCCACCAGCACCGAGGCCTTGTTGCCGAACACCGCGTTCGCACTGGCGAGGCCGCGGCGCAGCTTGCTGTCATCGACCACGTCGTCATGCAGCAGGGTTGCGGTGTGGATGAACTCGACACAGGCGGCGAGGTTGATATGCCGCTCGCCCTGATAGCCGCACATGCGCGCGGCAGCCAGGGTGAGCAACGGCCGGATCCGCTTGCCGCCAGCCGCCACCAGATGGGCGGCAAGCTGCGGGATCAGCGCCACGTCACTGTCCATCTGCGCCACGATGGTGCGGTTGCAGGCGCGCAGATCCTCGCCCACCAGACCCACCAGGCGCGACAGCGCATCCTCCCGCACAGCATCCTGGCTGTCCGACGCGGTGGATGGTGGCAGATTGGCCAGAACGCCCAAACGAACTCTCCCTGACGGTATATGCAGAACCCGCCCGCCCGGGCACCATATCGGCGGGTTTCAGGAAGGGTCAAGGCAAGCGGCCCATGCGCGCGGCTGGGCCACGGATTGTTTTGAGGTGTGCACCTATGCGAACGGTATTTCAATCCAACGATCCGGTGCGGATCAGTTTTGTCATGGCCTTGTTGCGCGATGGCGGGGTCGAGCCGCTGCTGTTCGATGCCCATACCAGCGCCATGGAAGGCAGTATCGGCGCCATTCCACGCCGGATCATGGTGACCGAGGATGATGAACGCCAGGCGCTGCGCGTGCTGCGCGAGGCGGAGCAGCTGGGGTGAGTGAGGCGGGGTTCGACACGCTGCTGGCAGGCCGCGTGCGGCACCGCCAGCGCGCGCATGGCCATCGCAGCGGCATCGAGCCGGTGCTGCTGGCGGCCTTCGTGCCGGCCCGCCCGGGCGAGCGCGTGCTGGAGGGCGGCACCGGCAGCGGGGCCGGTCTGCTCTGCGTGGCGGCCCGCGTGCCTTGCATCACCGGCTGTGCCATCGAGCTCGACCCTGAACTCGCCTCCCTCGCCGCCGAGAATTTCGCGCTGAACGATTGCCCCGGGCTGCAGGTGCTGCAGGGCGATCTCACGCGGATCATGCCGCAGGGCGTGTTCGACCACGCCATGGCCAACCCGCCCTGGCATGACGCGGCCGCCACCCAATCCCCCGATCCGGGGCGCGCCTTGGCCCGCAAGGCGCCGGCCGATCTGTTCACGCTCTGGGCCCAGAGCCTTGCCCGGCATCTGCGCCATCGCGGCACGCTCAGCATCATCGTGGGCGCCGGTGCGGTCTCCGCCTGCCTTGCCGCCTTCACCGAGGCCGGCTGCGGCAGCCATGTCATCTTCCCGCTCTGGCCCCGCCCGGGCCGCCCGGCCAAGCTGGTGCTGCTGCAGGCGGTGCGCGGCGGGCGCGGCCCGACCCGGATGGAGCCCGGCCTGGTGCTGCACGCCGAGGGCAGCGCCTATACAAGTGCCGCCGAGGACGTGCTACGCGGCGCGCAACCACTGCGCCCCAGAACATTTCCGTCGGGCGGGCCCGTTCCAGGAGAAACATCATGAGCCAGCTCACCGCCTCGATCACCGACTCGGTGGTGTTCGCCGATCTGTTCGGCACGCGCGCCATGCGGGCGATCTTCACCGACCGCGCCCGGGTGCAGCGCTGCCTGGATGTGGAGCTGGCGCTGGCACGGGTGCAGGCGCGGCTCGGCATCATCCCGGCCGAGGCTGCGGCCGAGATCAACCGCCATGGCGGGGCGGAAAGCTATGATCTGGACAAGCTTGGCGCCGGCACGGTCCGCGCCGGCTCGCCGATCGTGCCGATCGTCAACGCGCTGGTGGCACGCTGCGCCAACGGGCATGGCGAATGGGCGCATTGGGGCGCCACCACGCAGGACATCATGGACACCGCCATGGTGCTGCAGATGCGAGACGCGCTGGCTCTGGTTTCCGAGGATCTGGCCACCATCCGCGCGGGCCTCGCCGATCTGGCGAAGCGCCACCGCGATGTGCCGATGGCCGGGCGCTCCAATTTGCAGCACGCCATCCCGATCACCTTCGGCTACAAGGCGGCCGTGCAGCTATCCGCCTTCCAGCGCCATGCCGAGCGGCTGGACCAGCTGAAATCCCGCCTGCTGGTGGGCGAGTTCGGCGGCGCCGTCGGCACGCTGGCCTCGCTGGGGGCGCAGGGTCTGGCCGTCCAGCAGGGCCTGTGCGCCGAGCTCGGCCTCGCCCAGCCGGTGATCGCCTGGCATGTGGCGCGCGACACTGTTGCCGAATGTGGCCAGTTCCTCGCCCTGCTCACCGCCAGCTGCGCCAAGCTGGCGCTCGATGTGCGCCTGCTGATGCAGACCGAGGTGGCCGAGGCGTTCGAGCCCTTCCAGGCCGGGCGCGGCTCCTCCTCCACCATGCCGCAGAAGCGCAACCCGGTGGCGGGCAATTTCGTCCATGCCTGCGCCTCGCTGGTGCGCAACCTGGCCGCCACCCTCACCGAGGCGATGGTGCAGGACCATGAACGCGCAACCGGCCCGTTCCAGATGGAATGGGCGGCGGTCCCGGAGATCTTCTGCCTCGCCTCCGGCGCACTCTCCCATTGCGCGGGCCTCGCCCAGGGCCTGGTGATCGACCCGGCGCGGATGCGCCAGAACCTGGACATGACCGGCGGCCTGCTGCTGTCCGAAGCGGTGATGATGGGCCTCGGCCCGGTGCTCGGCCGGCAGGTGGCGCATGACCTTGTGTATGACATCTGCCGCGAGGTGGCGCAGGGCCATGGCGGCTTCCTCGACCTGCTCTGCGCCAACGAGCAGATATCAGCCCAGATGACGCGCGATCAGCTGGCGGCCCTGCTCGACCCGGGCGCCTATACCGGGCTTGCCGGCGTGATGGTCGATCGCGTGCTGGCACGGGAAGGCTGAGCCATGGATATCGCCCATCTGCAAACCTGGATCGGCGCCACCGAGACGCTGCACGACACCGCAACACCAGGCCCGGTCCAGGCGCTCTGCGCCACGCTGGACCGCGCCGATAAGCTGCCCCGCCCGGGCGACGTGCTGCCCAGGCTTTGGCACTGGCTGTATTTCCTGCCGATGACCCGGGCCTCCGAGCTGGGGCCGGATGGGCATGCCAGGCGCGGCGGGTTTCTGCCGCCGGTGGAGCTGCCGCGGCGGATGTGGGCGGGCGGGCGCTACCGCTTCCTGCAGGATCTGCATGTGGGCGAGGCGATCAGCCGCACCTCCACCATCCTCGACGTCTCCGCCAAGTCCGGGCGCAGCGGGGCGCTGGTCTTCGTCAAGGTCGGCCATGCGATCAGCGGTGAGCACGGCCTTGCCATCGAGGAGGAGCACGACATCGTCTATCGCGGCCTGCCCAACCCCGGCGAGGCCCCGCCCGCCCCGCCGCAGGCGCCTGAGGCGTTCACCTGGGACCGCCGCGTGGTGGCGGATGACGTTCTGCTGTTCCGCTATTCGGCGCTGACCTTCAACGGCCATCGCATCCATTATGACCGAAGCTACGTGACCGAGGTGGAGGGCTATCCCGGCTTGATCGTGCACGGCCCGCTGATCGCAACCCTGCTGATGGAGCTGTATCGCGAACAGGATGGCCGCCCCCTGAAGGCGTTCAGCTTCCGCGCCGTGTCCCCCACCTTCGACGTGGCGCCCTTCCTGCTGCGCGGCCAGCCCACCGAAACCGGTGCGCGGCTCTGGGCGCAGGGCGAGGATGGATCGCTGCGCATGGATGCCGTGGCGGAGTGGGCATGATGCAGCCCCTTTCCGGCATCGTTGTGCTCGCCTTCGAGCACGCCATCGCAGCACCGTTCTGCACCCGCCAGCTCGCTGATCTGGGCGCGCGGGTGATCAAGGTGGAGCGCCCCGGTGTGGGCGATTTCGCCCGCGCCTATGACCAGCGCGCGCGCGGCCTGTCATCGCATTTCGTCTGGACCAACCGCTCCAAGGAAAGCCTGACGCTGGATGTCAAACATCCAAAGGCCGCCGAGATCCTGCAGCGGCTGATCGCGATGTCCGATGTGGTGGTGCAGAATCTGGCGCCAGGCGCCGCGGCCCGCCTTGGCATCTCCGAGAAACACCTGCGCCCCACCCATCCAAGGCTGATCCTGTGCGACATCTCGGGCTACGGCGCCGATGGCCCGTATCGCGATCGCAAGGCCTATGACCTGCTGATCCAGAGCGAGGCAGGGTTCCTCTCGGTCACCGGCACGCCGGAGAGCGAGGTGAAGGCCGGCATCTCGATCGCCGATATCGCGGCCGGCATGTATGCCTATAGCGGCATTCTGGCCGCGCTGTTCGAGCGCGAGCGCACCGGCTTGGGCCGGCATCTGGACATCTCCATGCTGGAGGCGATGGCCGAATGGATGGGGTTTCCGATGAACTACGCGATGGACGGCGCCCCGCCGCCGCCGCGTGCCGGTGCCGCCCATGCGACGATCTTCCCCTATGGCCCGTTTCGCGCCGGCGATGGCCGTCAGGTGATGTTTGGCCTGCAGAACGAGCGCGAATGGGCGGCCTTCTGCCAGATTGTGCTGCTGATGCCCGAACTGGCGACCGATCCACGGTTTGACGCCAACACAAGGCGCAGTGCCGCGCGTGATGCGCTGCGCGCCATCATCGAGCAGCAATTCGCAGCGCTGGACGCAGATGCCGTGGTGGCCCGGCTGGACGCGGCGGGCATCGGCAATGCCAGGGTGCGCGACATGGCGGAGCTTTGGGCGCATCCGCAGCTGGCCGCACGCGATCGCTGGCGCGAGGTGGATTCCCAAGCAGGCCCGCTGCGCGCCCTGCTGCCGCCTTCGGGGGGCGATCGCATGGCGCCGATCCCGGCCCTTGGCGCCAACACCGAGGCGATCCTGGCCGAGATCGGGCTGAGCGGTGCCGAGATTGCCGAACTGCGCGCCGCACAGGCGATCTGAGCGCCCACTCCACCAAGCAAGATTTTGATGATACCACCGCAACATGCGCCAGAATTGGCCAGTTCACAGGGATACCACGCCATGAAACGCCTCACCCGCCGCACCGCCCTTGCCATCGGCGCAAGCCTGCCTCTGGTTGCCATCAACCGCAGGCCGGCGCATGCGGCCGCGTTCAGCTACAAATTCGCCAACAACCTGGCCGACACCCACCCGCTGAACCTGCGCGCAACCGTCGCCGCCAAGAACATCCTGGAAGCCACTGGCGGGCGGCTGGAGATCAACATCTTCCCCAACAGCCAGCTCGGCTCGGACACCGACACGCTGAGCCAGCTGCGCTCCGGCGCGGTCGAGCTGTTCACCCTCTCCGGCCTGATCCTGTCCACGCTGGTGCCGGTGGCCGCCATCAACGGCATCGGCTTTGCCTTCAAGAGCTATGACCAGGTCTGGCCCGCGATGGACGGCAAGCTCGGCGCCCTGGTGCGCGGCGAGATCGCCAAGCGCGGCCTGTATGCGTTCGAGCGGCAATGGGACAACGGCTACCGCCAGATCACCAGCAGCAGCAAGCCGATCCACACACCGGAGGATCTGAAGGGCTTCAAGATCCGCGTGCCGGTCTCCCCGCTCTGGACCGGGCTGTTCAGCGCCTTCGGCTGCTCGCCCACCTCGATCAACTTCTCCGAAGTCTATTCGGCGCTGCAGACCCGCATCGTCGATGGCCAGGAGAACCCGCTGGCCACGATCGATGCCGGCAAGCTTTATGAGGTGCAGAAATATCTCTCCGTCACCAACCATATGTGGGACGGGTTCTGGCTGCTGGCCAACAAGCGCGCCTTTGACGCGCTGTCGGTCGGCGACCGCCAGGTGGTGGAGCGCGAGCTGAACGCCGCCGCCCTGCTGGAGCGCGCCGACGTGGCGGCGTTGAACGCCGGGCTGAAGGGCAAGCTCACCAAATCCGGCATGGAGTTCATCGACACCGACCCCACCGCCTTCCGCACGGCGCTGCGCCAGGCCGGGTTCTACAATGAATGGCGCGGCAAGTTCGGCGACGAAGCCTGGCGCACCCTGGAAGACGCGGTGGGCGGGCTTTCTTGATCCGTCTGGAACAGTGGCTGCGGCGCGCGGTGGAAATTCCCACCGCCGCCTTGGTGGTGGTGGAGATGGCGGTGCTGCTGACCGGCGTGGTCAGCCGCTTCGTGTTTCACCACGCCGTGCTGTGGTCGGACGAACTCGCCTCCATCCTGTTTCTGTGGTTGGCCATGCTGGGCGCGGTGATCGCCGTCCAACGCGGCGAGCATATGCGCATGACCGCCCTGCTCGGCCATCTGCCGCCCTGGCTGCGCGGGGTCGCCGATGCGATGGCGGCCCTGGCGCCGGCGCTGTTCCTGGCGGTGCTGCTGCCCTGGGCGTGGGATTACGCGCAGGATGAAGGCTTCATCGAAACGCCGGCGATGGGCCTGTCCAACGCGGTGCGGGCGGCGGCGCTGCCGGTGGGGTTTGCGCTGATGCTGGCAAGCCTTGCGGTTCGGCTGTGGCAGGCAGGCCCGCGCGCGGTGCTGGGGGCGGCTGTCCTGCTCGGTGGGCTGGGGCTTGCGCTGCATCTCGGGGCAACGGCCCTTACAGCGATCGGCACATGGAATCTGGTGGTGTTCTTCGCGGCCCTGCTCGGCCTGCTGGTCTGCCTCGGCGTTCCGATCGGCTTTGCCTTTGCCGGCGCCACCTTGGACTATATCGAGACCGTCACCCGTGTTCCGGCCACCATCGTGTTCAGCCGGATGGATGAGGGGATGAGCACGCTGGTGCTGCTGGCTGTGCCGCTCTTCGTGTTTCTCGGCCTGCTGATCGAGATGACCGGCATGGCGCGCGCCATGGTGGCGTTCCTGGCCGGGCTGCTCGGCCATGTGCGGGGCGGGCTGTCCTATGTGCTGCTGGGGGCGATGGTGCTGGTCTCCGGCATCTCCGGCTCCAAGGCGGCCGACATGGCGGCGGTGGCACCGGTGCTGTTCCCCGAGATGAAGCGCCACGGCGCCGATGAGGGCGAGCTGGTGGCCCTGCTCGCGGCCTCGGGTGCGATGAGCGAGACCATCCCGCCCTCGCTGGTGCTGATCACCATCGGCTCGGTGACGGGCGTTTCGATCTCGGCCCTGTTCACCGGCGGGCTGCTGCCAGGGCTGGTGCTGGCGGTGATGCTGGCCCTGCTGGCGCGGCTGCGCGCGGGCCCGCTGGGGACGCCGTCTCGCATCGCCCCGCGCGCGCTGCTGCGCCTGGCTTTGGTGGCGTTGCCCGCCCTGCTGCTGCCGGTGGTGATCCGTGTGGCGGTGATCCGCGGCATTGCCACCGCAACCGAGGTCTCCACCATCGGCGTGGTCTATGCGGCACTCGCGGGCCTGCTGATCTACCGGCAATTTCCCTGGCGGCGGCTGTATCCGATGCTCGTCGAGACCGCCTGCCTGTCGGGTGCGATCCTGTTCATCATCGGCAGCGCCACGGCGATGGGCTGGGCGCTGACCCAATCCGGGTTCTCACGCCAGCTGGCCCAGTCGATGGCCATGATCCCGGGCGGCGGCACCGGGTTTCTGCTGATCTCGATTCTGGCCTTCGTGGTGCTCGGCAGCATGCTGGAGGGGATTCCCGCCATCGTGCTGTTCGGCCCGCTGCTGTTCCCGATCGCGCGGGCATTGGGCCTGCACGAGGTGCATTACGCGATGGTGGTGGTGCTGGCGATGGGCATCGGCCTGTTCGCGCCGCCGCTGGGGGTTGGCTATTACGCGGCCTGCGCGATCAGCCGGGTGGCGCCGGATGTGGGGATGCGGCCGATCCTGCCCTATCTGCTGGCGCTGCTGCTGGGCCTGCTGATCGTGGCGGCCGTGCCCATGCTGTCCATCGGGTTTGTTTCCTGAAAACACAAAGAGATTTCGGAAAACACGGGATTGGCTTGTGCCCGATGTTTGCGTAACACTTTTCGTGATTGGCGGTCCTTGGTCCGTATCGCGCATGAGGTGAACATATGCAAACCGCAACATTGGGCGGCGGCTGCTTCTGGTGTCTGGAAGCGGTCTATCTTGGTCTGCGCGGCGTGGCCGCGGTCAAGTCCGGCTATGCCGGCGGGCACACGGCAAACCCGACCTATCGGGAGGTCTGCGGCAAGAAGACCGGCCATGCCGAGGTGGTGCAGGTGCAGTTCGATCCGGCCGAGCTGTCCTTCGCCGATCTGCTGCGGGTGTTCTTCACCATCCACGACCCCACCACCAAGGACCGTCAGGGTGCCGATGTGGGGCCGCAATACCGCTCGATCATCCTGACCCATTCGCCGGAGCAGGAGGAGATCGCGCGCCAGATCATCGCCGAGGTGACCCAGGCCCGGGTGTATGACGCACCGATCGTCACCGAGATCGCCCCGCTTGAGACATTCTGGCCGGCCGAGGCCGAGCACGATGATTATTTCAACCGCAACCCGTTCAGCGGCTATTGTCGTGCCGTGGTGGCACCAAAAGTGCAAAAGTTCAGGAAGACCTTCGCCGATCGGGTGAAGGCGTAACCGCCCGCGATAGGGCCGGAAACGGGGCGCAATGGCGGGATCTGTGCTGTCGGCCGAGGCACTTCGGGTGTCGCTGGGCCCGGTTGATGTGCTCGATGGCGTGAGCTTCAGCCTGGCCCGCGGCGAGACGCTGGGCGTGGTGGGGGAGAGCGGCTGCGGCAAGTCGATGACGGCGCTGGCCGCCATGGGCCTGCTGCCGCAACCGCATCGGCTGTCCGGCCGCCTGGTGTTTGACGGCATTGAGTTGGCAGGCCTCGATGAGGCTTCGCATCGCCGCCTGCGCGGCAAGCGCATGGCGATGATCTTTCAGGAGCCGATGACAGCACTGAACCCGGTGATCCCGATCGGCCGCCAGATCGCCGAGATGCTGGAGGTGCATGAGAACGCCTCCCCCACCCGTGCGCGCGCCCAGGCGGTGGAGCTGCTGCGCCAGGTCGGCATCGCCTCGCCCGCGGAGCGCGCCCATGCCACGCCGCATCTGCTCTCCGGCGGCATGCGCCAGCGCGCGATGATCGCCATGGCCATCGCCTGCAGGCCCGATCTGCTGATCGCCGATGAGCCGACCACGGCGCTCGACGTCTCGGTGCAGGCGCAGATCCTCGATCTGCTGCTGGAGTTGCAGCGCAGCCAGGGCATGGCGATGCTGTTCATCAGCCACAATCTGGGGGTGATCAGCGCGGTGTCGGACCAGATCATGGTGATGTATGCCGGCCGGGTTGCGGAGATCGGCCCGGCGGCCGATGTGCTGACCCGGCCTGGCCATCCCTACACCTCCGGGCTGATGGCCACCATGCCGGACCCGTCGCACCGTGTCGCGGTGCTGCCCACCATCGAGGGGCAGGTGCCGGACCTGCACCATCGCCTGCCAGGCTGTGCGTTCGCCCCGCGCTGCCCGGTGGCGGAGGCGCGCTGCCACCAAGCCATCCCACCGATGCTGGGGCAGCACCACCAGGTTGCCTGCGTGCGGCAGGATGTGGCGGCATGAGCGCCCTGCTGGAGACACGCGACCTCTCGGTGCGCTTCGGCGGTGGCGGCGGGCTGCTGCGCAAGAAGCGCAGCGTGCAGGCGGTGCACGGCGTGTCGCTGAGCCTGCATCCCGGCGAAACGCTGGCGCTGGTGGGCGAAAGCGGCTCCGGCAAGACCACCATCGCGCGCGCAATGCTGGGGCTGGCCCCGGTGAGTGACGGGCAGATCCTGTATCAGGGCCAGGACACCGCCACCATGACCCGCGCGGCACGGCTGGCGATGCGCCGCGAGGTGCAGGTGGTGTTCCAGGACCCGTTCGGCTCGCTCGACCCGCGCCTGCCGGTCGGCGACATCATCGCCGAGCCGCTGCGCATCCACGGCATCGGCGGGCGCGGCGAGCAGCGCGCGCGCGTCGCAGCCCTGCTGGCGCAGGTGGGACTGCCCGCGGATGCCGCCAGCCGCTACCCGCACCAGTTCAGCGGCGGCCAGCGCCAGCGCATCGCCATCGCCCGCGCCCTTGCGCCGGAGCCAAAGGTGATCGTGGCTGACGAGCCGCTCTCGGCGCTCGATGTGTCGATCCAGAGCCAGATCCTCAACCTGCTGGCCCAGCTGCAGCGCGAGCGTGGGCTCACCTATTTCCTGATCAGCCATGATCTCGCAGCCGTGCACCACCTGGCGGACCGTGTGGCTGCGCTCTATCTCGGCCGCATCGTCGAGTTTGCCGGGCGTGACGCGCTCTACAGCAGCCCGGCGCATCCCTACACACGCGCCCTGCTCGATGCCGTGCCACAGATCGGCCGGCACAAGCGCGTGCCGGGCCATGCGCTGCAGGGCGACATGCCAAGCCCGCTCGCCCCGCCCTCGGGCTGCGTGTTCCACCCGCGCTGCGCGCGGGCCACGTCTGAGTGCAGCACCACCGCACCTGCCTTGGTGACGGTGGCGCCGCAGCACCAGGCCGCCTGTCATCACCCCATCGTCTAGGACGCCCCATGCTGCGTTTCCTGGCCACCCGCACTCTTGGCGCAATTGTCACCCTGCTGGTGAAGTCCTTCGTGATCTTCGCGCTGATCGGGCTGATGCCGGGCGACCCGCTGGACATGCTGTCCCAGTCCAACCCGGATGCGACGCCCGAGCAGATCGCCCTGCTGCGGCAGATGTATGGCGTGGATCAGCCGATCTGGGAGCGCTACGTCACCTGGCTGAGCCAGGCGCTGCACGGCGATTTCGGCTATTCGCGCATCCAGCACCGCCCGGTGCTGGGTATTGTCTGGCAGGCTTTGGGCAACACTCTGGTGCTGACCGGGCTTGCCTTCGTGATCAGCACCGCCATCGCACTGACCCTGGGCAGCATCGCCGCCACACGCCGACGCAGCTGGCTCGATCGTGGCATCAACCTGCTGGCCTATCTGGGCATCTCGGTGCCGAGCTTCTGGCTGGGGCTGGTTCTGATCTACGCCTTTGCGGTGCGGCTCGGCTGGCTGCCGGCGGGCGGTATGCCGCGGCCGGAGGAAGGGCCTGCGGGCTGGTGGATGCATCTGACCCTGCCGCTTGCAACCCTTGTGCTGATCGAGATCGGCGGGCTGACCCGCTACACGCGTTCGGCGATGATCGAGGTGCTGGGCCAGGATTACATCCGCACCGCGCGCGCCAAGGGACTGCCGGCGGGGCGCATCCTGCTGCGCCACGCGCTGCGCAACGCGATGATCCCGGTTGCCACCGTGATCGCGCTGGGCTTCGGGTTCCTGTTCTCCGGCGCGCTGCTGGTGGAGAACATCTTCGCCTGGCGCGGCATGGGCCGGCTGATCCTGGAGGCGATCATGGGCAATGACTACAACCTGGCTCTGGTCTGCCTGCTGTTCACCACGGCGATGATCCTGGTCGCCAACATCATCGCCGATCTCGCCTATAGCTGGCTTGATCCGCGCATCGGCCTGGGCGGCCGCAGGGGGCGGCGATGAGCGAGGCGATGGCCACCCTGCCGCCGGCCGTCTCGGTCTGGACGCTGCGCTGGCGGCGGCTGCGGCGCGACCGCGCGGCGCTGGCGGGCGGCGCGGTGCTGCTGGCGATGGTGGCGCTGTGCCTCGCCTCGCCCTGGTTCGAGCGCGCGCTCGGCGTCAGCGCGTCGGACACCGATCTGTTCAACCGGTTTCAGCCATCCGATGCCAGCCATCTGCTGGGCAGTGACGATGCCGGGCGCGACGAGTTCACACGGCTGCTGGCGGCCGGCTGGATCTCGCTGTCCATCGGGCTGCTGGGCGCGCTGGGGGCCAGCCTGGTCGGCACGCTGATCGGTGCGATCGCCGGCATGTCCCGCGGCTGGGTGGACATGGTGCTGATGCGCTTCACCGATGGCATCATCGCGCTGCCCACCTTGCCGCTGCTGATCATCCTGGCCGCACTTGACCTGTCCAAGCTCGGCTTCAGCCAGGAATTCATCCGCTCCGGCGCTGCGGGCTATTGGCGCATCGTGCTGATCGTCACATTGCTGGGCTGGACCGGCGTTGCGCGTCTGGTGCGCGCCGGCACGCTGGCGCTGGCGGAGCGCGAATTCGTGCTGGCGGCGCGCACTCAGGGCGCCTCCGCCTGGTGGATCATCCGCGTGCATATCCTGCCCAACACGGTCTCGCCGATCATCGTGGCGACCACGCTTGCGATGGGGCGGGTGATCCTGGCCGAATCCGCCCTCAGCTTCCTCGGCGTCGGCATCCAGCCGCCGCAGAGCAGCTGGGGCTCGATGCTGACCAACGCGCAGGAGCTGATCAGCACCGCACCGGAGCTGGCACTTTACCCCGGTGCGCTGATCCTGATCACCGTGGTTGCGATCAACTTCCTGGGCGACGGGCTGCAGGCGGCGTTCGACCCGCGCGAGGATGCGCGGGGCTGAGCGTGGTGATCAGTAGCGACGCCAGTAATACGGCCGGTGATAGCCGTAATAGCCGTAGGGCACGACCTCGATCGACGGGCCATAGCTGTAATACGGCACCGGCGCCTGTTGCTGCTGCACGGTGTTGCCATGCGCCACCATGCATTGGGTGTAGGTGACATCATAGGTGTATTGCAGATTGCCGGCCGTGGCCTGCGCGTTGCTGGCGCCCACCGCCGTGCCGGCCAGCAGGCCGAGCGCACCACCCACCGCAGCGCCGCCGCCGACCGAAGCACTGGCCGAGCCGATGGCGGCCCCGGCCGCGGCCCCCCAGGCGGTGCCGACCAGCGCGCTGCCCGCCACCTGATTGGTGCTCTGCTGCGCGGACGGTCCAGGCCCGGTGCGCAGCTCGGCCGCCTGCCGGCAGGCGAGATCATCGTTGGTGAACTGCTCATAGGTTTTGCCGCTGCCGGGCAGCGCCACCACGTTCGGCCCGCTTGGCGGCGCCACGGTGCAGCCGGCAAGCAGTGCCACGCCGGCCATCAGACCCAATCCCAGCTTCATCCTGTCTCGACGCATCTCGACACCCCATCCCATGCGCGGCCGGCACGCGCCTGCCCGTTGCCGCGACATATAGCGCGCATCGCGGGCGCCATGGACGGATGTCCCGAATTTCATGGGCCGGTCAGTCGCGGCTCAATATTTGGCGATTTGCGATCAGTTTGCAGCCTTGCCCCGGTTCTGCGGGTGGGGGTAACAGTTGCGCAAACGTGTGACCGGCTGGGTCCGCGTTGTTCACAACAGGCGGCATTCCTTTCCCGATGATGGCCAGACCACGCCTTCTTGCCATCAGCACCATCCCTGCCTGGCCGATCACCGAAGGCCAGTCGCTGCGCACGGCCAATCTGCTGCGCGAACTGGCCAAGACCTGGTCGATCCGGCTGATCGCCCCGCCGCAGACAGTGGTGCCGGATGGATTGGCCGACAGCATCACCCTTGTGCCGGTGACCCTGGACAATGGCCGCTGCCTGTATCCGTGGCGGTTCAGCCCGGCCCCGCTGCTGGCAGCGCTCGACCGGGAACTGGCCGAGCACCGGCCGGAGCGGATGCTGGTCTGGCCTGGCGCCGAGACGGTGGGGTTCAGCAACCGGGTTCTGCCCCGCGCGGTGATGGACATCACCGATTGCGTGGCGCTGGAATTCTGGCGCGGGTTTCTGGCCCATCCCGGCCTGCGGCAGAAATTGCGCAACCTGCGCGAGGTGCCGGTGGCGCTGCGCACCGCACGGCGCATGGTGCGCGGCTTTCCGGTGATCACCGCGGTGGGCGAGGATGATGCGCGCTGGTTGGCCAATGCCGGCGGCAGGCACAACGTGGCGGTGGTGCCCAACGGGGTGGACATTCCGGACGCCGCCTCCCTGCCCGCTCCATCCCCCACCCCGCTGCTCAGCTTTCACGGCTCGCTCGATTACGGCCCCAACATCGTGGCCGTGCTGCATGCGGCGCGCGCCATCTGGCCGATTGTGCGCGAGGCGGTGCCCGAAGCCCGGTTCAGCATCTCCGGCCGCAATCCGGCGCCGGAGCTGGTGGCCCTGCACGGGCAGGACGGCATCGCCATCGAGGCCGATCCGATCGACATCAACGCGGTGATGGGCCGCGCCTGGGTCAGCACCGCCTCGATGTGCTCGGGCGTGGGCATCAAGAACAAGGTGCTGGAGGCCTGGGCCTGCGGCATTCCGGTGGTGATGAGCCCGCTTGCCACCAACGGTCTGATCATCCCGCCGGAACACGCCTTCCTGGTCAGCCGTGATCCGCAGGTGATGGCGGAGCGGATCATCACCCTGCTGCGCTCCGACACGCAGCGCCGTGCCCTGGGCGTGCAGGCGCGCGAACATGTGGCGCGGCATTTCACCTGGGCGGGTGCCGCGGCGCGGATCAGCGATCTGCTGGGCTGAGCGCGGACAGAGCCGCCAGATCGATCACACGATCCGCAAGGCGGATTGCCTGCGCGCGATCATGGGTGACGAGCAGGGTGGCGATCGGCCGGTCCCGCCAGGTCTCGGCCAGCAGGGCCTCGATGCGCGCCACATTGTCCGGGTCGAGCGAGGCGAAGGCTTCATCCAGCAGCAGCAGATCCGGCCGGACCGCAAGGGCGCGGGCGATCGCCACGCGCCGCGCCATGCCCAACGAGAGTGTGCCGGGCCAGGCCTCGGCACGCGCCGCCAGATCCAGCCGCGCCAGCAGCTGATCGGCCAGCGCCGGATCGGGCGCGGGCTGGGCCAGCAGGATGTTCTGCCGTACGCTACGCCAGGCGAGCAGCCTCGGCTCCTGGAACACCATCCCAAGGCGCGGGGCGGATGCGCCATGCCAGATGCGGCTGCCGGTAAAATCGGCATCAAGCCCGGCGGCAATCCGCAGCAGGCTGGTCTTGCCGCAGCCGGACGGGCCGATCAGCGCCACCATTTCCCCCAAGCCAACGGTCAGATGGATGTCGCGCAGCACCGGGTGAATTTCGCCCTGGGCGCCGCGCACCGATTTCAGAGCGACGTGCAGATCCAGTCCTAGCGCCGCCATTGCATCGCCCATCGTTCCAGCGGTTGCAGGGCGGCCCATTCGATCAGCTGCACCACGATCAGGAAGGCCAGCGTGTAGGCCAGGATCAACGTCACATCGAAGAGCTGGAAATAGATCTGGATCTGAAACCCGATGCCGTTGCTGCGGCCCAGCAGCTCCACCACCAGCACGATCTTCCAGATCAGCGCGAGGCCGGAGCGGGCGGCGGTGAGTATGTAGGGGGCGAGCTGCGGCAGCACCACATGGCGCAGCGCGCGCAGCCTCGGCATGGCGAAGCTCTGCGCCATCTCGGCCAGATTTGGGTCGAGCGTGCGGGCGCCCTCGCGCAGGGTGATGATGGTCGATGGCAGCTTGTTCAGCGTCACCGCCGCGATCGCCGCCGTTTCTGTGAGGCCGAACCAGACATAGATCAGCACGATCAACACCAGCGCCGGCAGGTTGAGCAGCATGGTCACCAGCGTGTCGAGCGCCAGATCAAGGCCGCGCCAGCGTCCCATGGCGATGCCGATCGCACAGCCCAGCGACAGCGAGATGGTGAACGCGACCAGAACGCGCGCCATGGTGATGGCGAGGTTGAGCAAAAGCGCGCCCGAGCGTGTCTCCGCCCACATCGCCTGCAGCACCGCCAGCAGCGATGGCAGCAGGCGGCTCTGCGCCAGCATGGCGGCGGCCTGCCAGATCAGCAGCAGCGCGGCTGCCACCAGCAGGCGCGTTGCCATCCCCTGAAACCGCGAAGGCGCTGTGCTCACCAGGAGATCGGCCAGAAACTGCCAGGCGGAATCTGGGTGAGCGGGCCCACCAGCTCGGGCCCGCCGATCTCGGCCATCAGGTGGAACAGGGACGCCGCACCCTCGCGCTCGGCTTCGCCCCAATGAACCGGAATGCCCTGGCGATACCAGTCGCGCAGCCGGATCAGCTCGGCCTCATCGACGGCACCCGTCAGTGGGTGAAGACGCAGCCATTCCGCATCCGAGCTGGCCAAGATCCCGCGCGCGGCGCGCACCGCGCGGATGAAGCCCGCAATGGCGTCACGGCTCCGCCCGGCCCAGGCTTCGGAGAACACATAGCCGATATAGGGCACGCCTGGTGGCAGGCCGAGATAGGACGCAGCCTCCTCCACCGAGATGATCCGCCGCGCGCCGGCGGCCTCCGCCTTGGCGGCCTGCGGCCAGAAGGTGAGCAGCGCATCCAGCCGCCCCTGCCCCATCTGCTCGGCCAGCATCGGCGGTGGGCCGAAGCTCGGGCTTGTGGCGCTGCGCAGATCAAGCCCCAACCGCCTGGCGGCATAGGCGCGCAGGATCAGCCAGCTTTTGTCGAGCGGGCTGCCGGCCACGCCCAGCCGGCGCCCGGCCAGATCGGCCACTTCGCGCACCGGTGAGTCAGGCGGTGCGATCAAGGCACCCACCGCGTTGGAGAACGGCACGAAGCTCCAATCAGCCAAGCTGGCGCGCTGGCGGGCAACGAAGAGCCAGTCGCTCACCACCATGTCGACACTGCCGGATTGCAGCGCGACCTGGGCGGCCTGGGCGGCTGCCAACTGCACCGGCTCAAGGGTGAAGCCTTCGGCACTGTCCAGCCCGTGCGTGCGGATCACATCCGCCTCCCAGGATACGGTGCCGAAGCGCAGCGTGCCCAAACGGATGGTGGGG
>CAIYCW010000153.1 GCA_903924855.1 uncultured Rhodospirillales bacterium
AAGTTGCTCTAGATGTTATGATTTCTAGAGCACGACCGTCCGACCGATTGATTCCAATCGGTCGGACCGTGCTCTAGGCAAACCGATCAATCCAATCCCGCAGCCGGAACCAGCTGCCGATGGCCGGCAGCACGACGGAGGGATCGCCGCGATAAAGTGGTGCTGTGGGAAAATGCAGCCCGTCCAGCGCAAAGGGCGCGTTGGCGGCACCGGCCATCTTCAAGGCCGCGTTGTGGCCAAGCCAGGACATCACCGCCACCCCGCTGCCCTGGCAGCCGGCGGCGTAGTGCACGCCGTCCTTCACCCCCAGATGCGGGACGAAATCGAAGCTGAAGGACACGTTGCCCAGCCAGGCATGGCTGATCCTGATATCCTCCAACTCCGGAAACACCGAGAGCATGCGGTGATACAGGGTGGGGGCTGCCTCGCGCGCGGTGGTGCGGCCGAAGCTGGCGCGCCCGCCCCACAGCACCCGCGTGCCATCCGGCGAGGGGCGGTAGTAGTTGGTCACCCGGCGGGTTTCGGTGATCATCCGCCGCCCCGGGAACAGCCGGTCGATCAGCCCGTAGGACAGTGGCTCGGTTGCGATGATGAAGCTCGCGACAGGCACCATGCGCCGCGCCAGAAACGGCAGGGCCTGGGTGCCGTCGGGCATCGTCGAATAGCCGTTGGTGGCCACCAGCACCTGGCGTGCGGCGAGCGGCCCGCGGGAGGTGGCAAGCGTGTAACCGGGGCTGATGCCGTCAACCCTGGTGCGATCGACCAGGGTCACGCCGGCCTGCTCCGCCACCTGCGCCAGGCCGCGCGCGAGCTTGCCGGGGTGCAGGCTGCCCACAGCGTCGGTCAGCATGCCGCCGTGGTAGAAATCCGTGCCCAGCGCCTCGCGCTGCCGGTCGCACGGCAGCATGCGCGCCGAAAAGCCGGTGCGCGCAACCACCGCATCAACGCCCGCCTCAAGTCTGCGATAGCTGCCCGGGCCCCACGCGGTCACAAACCGGCCGCAGCGCACATAGTCGCAATCGATCCCCTCGCGGGCGATCAGCTCCTCCAGGAACGGGAATGCCTGGGTGATCGCCTGGGAGATCGCCATCGCCGTCTCGGCGCCGAACCGGGCGGTGAGCTCGGCCAGGGAGGGTTTCGGCGTGCCGGAGACCATGCCGCCGTTGCGCGAGGAGGCGCCCCAGCCGATGCGCTCGGCATCAAGCACCACGACCTGGCGGCCCAGCCGTGCCAGCGTGATGGCGGCGGACAGGCCGGTATAGCCGCCGCCCACAATCGCCACGTCGCATGTGGCCGGAAGTGCGGCCTCACGCAAAGCGGGTTCGGCTGCGTCCCACCAATAGGGGCGTTCCTGGAAATCCTCGGCAAACATCAGCCTCTCCTCAACGCGCGCCGTCCTTCAGCGATCTGCCAGACAAGCAAGACCGGGGCCCCGATCACCAGGTCGCGCGCGCGGCGGGTGAGCGACAGGGCCAAGGCGATTTCCGGGGACAGGCCGAACTGTGCGCCGAGCAGCATGTAGCCGCCTTCCTGCACGCCCATCGATTGCGGCACCATGAAGGCCGCACTGCGCAGGCCGGAGAGCAGGCTGTCGATCACCAAGGCCGCCGAGAGTGCGATCGGCGCGCCCAGCAGATGGCAGATCAGCCAGGTCTCAGCGCCCACCAGCAGCCAGCTGGCCAGATGCAAAGCGAGGCAGGCGGCCAGGCGGCGCGGGGCCGCGTGCAACGCGGTCAGCCGGGATTGCAGCGAATCCTCGGCCGTCTGGGGGGCGGCACTGTCGTCCAGCAGCCCCGCCATGCGGGCAAAACGCAGCACCGCGCGGGCGGCGGGGCCGGCGCCGCGCGCCTGCACCACGGCAAACCCCGCGACCAGCAGCGCCATGGCCAGAATGGCGGCCAGCGCCGGCACGGCAAGCCGGCTGGACGGGTTGAGCCAGACCAGCAAGGCGAGCCCGATTGCGGTGTAGCCAAGCTGGGCCACCAGTTCGAGCGTCACATCGACAATGGTGGCCGCGGCCGCGAAGCCGGGAGTGGCGCCCGCCAGCACCAGCGCCCGGCCGCCCAGCACGAAGCCGCCCAGCTGCGACAGCGGTAGCACCTCGGCAGCACCGTCACGCAGCAGCCGGGCGCGCAGGAACGCCAGGGCGGAGGCCCCGCCCAGCTGCGCCCAGGCCCAGCCCATCAGCGCGATCAGCAGGCAATGCAGCGCCAGGATCAGCGCGAAGCCGCCAAGGCCGAGCCGGGTGAAGGCCGCCAGCAGCCCGCCCCATTCGGTGCCGGCCACCAGGACGACCACCGCCAGCACCCCCAGCAGCAGCAACCCCAGCGCCAGCCTGCGTGCCGTCCGCTTGCGGTCAGGCACCGTCATAGGTGGCGACGAAGCTCTCCAGCCGGTCCATGGCGATGGCGAGATTTTCCGGCGACTTGGCGTAGCACAGCCGCACCAGCCCTTCGGCGCCCTTCCCGAACGCCTCGCCCGGCGCCATGCCGATCCGCGCCTCGCGCACCGCGCGTTTGCAGAAGGTCATGGTGTCCGCCACGCCGTCGATTGCGAACATCACGTAGAACGAGCCGTTGTTGGGGATGTTGCGCACGCGCGGCATGTGCGCGAGGCGGGCATTGACGATCTCGCGCCCCACCCGGCAGCGCTCGACGAATTCGGCGGTGAAGGCATCGCCGTCATTCAGCGCGGCGATGGCGCCATATTGCAGAAAGGCCTGCCCGCCCGAGGTGTTGAACTGGATCAGCTTCTCGAACTGTGCCGCCCAGCCTTCGGGGAACACCAGCCAGCCCATGCGCCAGCCGGTCATCGCCCAGGATTTGGAGAAGGTGCCGATGACGAACACCGGATCATCCGGGCGCGCGATCTCCAGGAAGGAGAAGGCGTGGTCGCGGTCGTAGACGATGCGGTGATAGACCTCATCGCTCATGATCGCGATGCGGCGCTCGCGGCAGAAGGCCAGCAATGCCTCGGCCTCCTCGCGCTCGATCATGAAGCCGGTGGGGTTGCCGGGGGAGGCGATGTAGATCATCCGCGTGTGCTCGTCGCACGCCTCGAACACCGCATCGAGGTCCAGGCCCCAGCCGGCATTGCCGTGCAGCAGCGACACCTCGCGGATGGCTGCGTTGTTGATCTGCATGGCGCGGCAGATATTCGGCCAGGAGGGGGAGATGGCGACGATGTTGTCGCCCGCCCGTGCGATGGCCTGCGCCACCAGCATCACCGAGTTCATGCCCGAGCCGGTGATCGCAACCCGGCTGTCCGGCAGGTCGATGCCGTAGATGCGGTGATGGTAGTCGCGCAGCGCCTGGCGCAAAGGCGGGATGCCGCGATTGTCGGAGTAGAATGTGTGTCCCTCCGCCAGCGCCTTGGCGGCGGCCTCGCAGATGAAGGCGGGGGTTGGGATGTCCGCCTCGCCGGCCCACATGCCGATCACCCCCTCGATCCCCTGCCCTTCGCGCCAGACCTCCAGGATCTGGCTGTCGGCGAGGGCTTGGATGTCGGGGCGGATCAGGGACATGGAAACTTCCGGCGCAAATGAGCGCGCATCGAACAGCGGGCGGCGTAGCCGGTCAAGCGGCAGGGCGGGGTTGCAGACCCGCCCTGCGGGTTACGCCGAGAGGCGCTTGCCGGTCTCGATGTCGAACAGATGGATCGAGCTGGGCGGCAGGTCGAAGGCGATGCTCTTTGGCACCTCGCCCAGGCTGGAGCCCAGCTGCACCACCATCTCGGCCTCGGCGAAGCGGCCATGATACAGGCGGGCGGCGCCCAGCTCCTCGGCGAAATCCACCTCCATCGACAGCGGGCCGGACCCGACCGACACTTCCTCCGGCCGCACGCCCACCTTCACCTTGCGGCCGGTTGCCAGCCCGTGCGACGGCATGGCGATGCGGTTGCCGCCGATGTCGAGCGTGGTGTCGTCCAGAATGGTGGCATCAAGCAGGTTCATCGGCGGCGAGCCGATGAAGCTCGCCACGAACAGCGAGGCCGGCTTGCGATAGACCTCGGCCGGGGTGCCCACCTGTTCCACCACGCCGCCATACATCACCACCAGCCGGTCGGCGAGCGTCATCGCCTCCACCTGATCATGGGTGACGAAGACCGAGGTGGCGGCCAGGCGGTTGTGCAGCTTGCGGATCTCGATGCGCATCTGCACGCGCAGCTTGGCATCGAGGTTGGACAGCGGCTCGTCGAACAGGAACACCGCGGGCTCGCGGATCATGGCACGGCCCATCGCCACGCGCTGGCGCTGACCGCCGGAGAGCTGGCCTGGTTTGCGGTCGAGATACTCGGCCAGACCCAGCGTGGCTGCGACCTTTGCAATGCGCTCGTCGCGCTCGGCGCGGGGCACGCCTGCCACTTTCAACGCGAAGCCGATATTCTCGGCAACCGTCATATGCGGATAGAGGGCGTAGTTCTGGAACACCATGGCACAGCCACGCTCGCGCGGCTCCAGGTCGTTGACCACGCGCCCGCCAATGGCGATCTCGCCTTCGGAGATCTCCTCCAGCCCCGCGATCATGCGCAGCAGCGTGGATTTGCCGCAGCCGGAGGGGCCGAGGATCACCACGAACTCACCGGATTTGATGTCGAGCGAGACGTCGTTGGTGACCAGCGTCTTGCCGTAGAATTTGCGCACGTGGCGAATGGCGATATCGGCCATGGTCAGGCGTTTCCCTATTTGTCGCTGGCGATCAGGCCGCGAATGAAGAAGCGTTGCAAGGCCGCCACCACAACAAGCGGCGGGGTGATGACGATCAGGCAGCCTGCCATGGCGATGTTCCAGTCCGGCACCGCACCGCCGGTGCTGTCACCGACGGCTGGGATCAGCAGGCGCAACGCCATCACCGCGGTGCCGAAATGCTCGCGATCGGTGGTGACCAGGATCGGCCAGAGATACTGATTCCAGGCATAGAGGAACATGATGGTGAAAAGGGCGATCATGTTGGTGCGCGACAGCGGCATCAGGATCTGCACGAAGAAGCGCATCGGCCCCGCGCCATCCATCCGGCTCGCCTCGAACAACTCGTCCGGGATGGTCATGAAGAACTGGCGATACAGGAAGGTGCCGGTGGCGGTGGCCACCAGCGGCAGGATCAGCCCGGTATGGGTGTTGAGCAGGTTCCACTGCATGTCCAGCTCCGCACCTGCCACCTGCTGGTAGAGCCAGGAGATGCCGGTGACGTCGAAGATCGCCTGCAAGGGCGAGAGCGCGTTGGAGGCCACGGCGTAGGTGGGCACGATGCGCACCTCCAGCGGCAGCATCAGCGTGATGAAGATCATCCAGAACATCAGCATGCGGCCGGGGAAGCGGAAGAAGACGATGCCGAAGGCGGTGATGGAGGAGAAGATGATCTTTCCGGCGGCCACCGCCACCGCCATGATCAGGCTGTTGAGCAGCTTGCTGCCCATGCCGGTGCGCACCCAGGCCTCGGTGAGGTTCTCGATCAGATGAGTGCCGGGGATGATCGAGATCGGCGGCGTGTTGATCTCGGGCAGGGTGAGGGTGGCGGCCACGAAGACCAGCCACATCGGCACCAGCGCCACCAGTATGCCGCAGATCAGAATGGCGTGGGTTGCCGCGTTCAGGATCGGGGTGCGTTCGATCATGTGTAGTGCACCTTGCGTTCGATGTAGCGGAACTGCACGAAGGTCAGCACCATGATCAGCAGCATCAGCACAATGGATTGTGCCGCGGCACCTGAATAGTCGAGGCCGCGGAAGCCGTCGAAATAGATCTTGTAGACCATCAGCGTGGTCGCCTTCGAAGGCCCGCCGCCGGTGGTGATGTCGATGATGCCAAAACTGTCGACGAAGCTGTCGGTGAGGTTGATCACCAGCAGAAAGAAGAAGGTGGGCGCCAGCAGCGGGATCTGCAGCGTGCGCATGCGCAAAAGCGGGCCCGCGCCATCCATGGCGGCCGCTTCGATCAGCGAGCGCGGGATGGCCTGCAACCCTGCGATGAAGAAGATGAAGTTATAGGCCAGATATTTCCAGGAATACGCCACGATGATCATCAGCATGGCGTGCAGCCCGTTCTGGGCGGGGTTCCACCAATCCGGATGCTGCTTGACGATGGTGGCGAAAATTCCGGCCTCGGGCGCGAAGACGAAGCGGAAGGCGACGGCGGCCGCGGGCGCCGCCACCGCGTAGGGCCAGATCAGCCCGGTGCGCACCACGCGAAAGAAGCGCAGCTGACGGTCGCAGAACAGCGCCAGCACCAGGGCGCCGAGCATGGCAAGGGCAGTGGCCGAGAAGGCGAAGACGAAGGAGCGGATGACCGCTTCCCAATAGGCGCTGTCGTTGAACACCGAGAGGAAATTGTCGAAGCCCGCAAAGTCGTTGCCGCCGCCCCAGGGGCGTTCCAGGGTGAAGGCCCAGAACAGCGCGGCACCGGCCGGCCAGTAGAAGAAGGTCAGCACCAGCGCCATCTGCGGCACCAGCAGCAACCCGCCGAGCCAGGCGGCCTTGTAGGCAGTCTTGCGTGCCATGGTCTCTCACACACCGATCTGAAAACATCACCGGCGCGGGGGCTCCCGCGCCGGTGTCACTCTATCAAACCAAGACGTCAGCGATCAGGGCAGATCGCGGCCGGCATAGGTCTTTTCGTAGCGGCGCAGGATGGCGTTGGAACGCTCCACCGCCTTGTCCAGCTCGGCCTGCACCAGGGTGCGGGTCGCGGCCGCCGGATCGGCAGCCTTGGCCGGCGCGTCAGAGGCGTAGATGGTGTTCATCGCATCGCGGATCTCCTTGCGGATCTGCACGAAGCCACCGAGGCGGTTGCCGCGCGAGAAATGCGGGTTCACCTCGGACGCGGTCAGGCTGGCGATGGCGACTTCACGGCCGGCGTATTTCGGGTCCTTGTAGAAGCCCTTGTCCGTCAGATACTTGAAGCCGGTCTTGGTCACCGGGATGTAGCCGGTGCGGGTCGACCAGAACTCTTCGCTGGTCGGCTGACCGATGAAGTTCAGGAAGGCGGCGGCAGCGGCGTATTCGGCCTCCGTGTGGCCCTTCAGGGTCCACAGCGAGGCGCCACCGACGAGCGAGTTCAGGCGCTTGGTGCCGGCGAACACCGGAAGCATCGCGGTGCCCCAGTTCATGCCGGCCTTCTGGGTGCGGCCCACCACGCCGTGGTCGGCCACCGAGTCCATCATCATGGCGCAGTCGCCGGCGGCGAAGGCCTGCACGATGGTGGCGCCGTTCTGCGGCACCTTCAGCTTGAACAGGCCGGCGTCGAGGTTGGTCTTGAGGAAGATCATGTAGTCGACGAACTTCGTCTGGTTGATCTTCATCTCGGTGGACAGGCCGCCATAGCCGTTGTCCAGCGTGGCGGTGGAAATGCCGTGGATGGCGTCGAACTGCTCCATCAGCGCCCAGGTGTCGTCGTTGATAGCGGCGGCGCAGTCGATGCCGGCGGCCTTCATCTTCTTGGCGTCCTCACCGACCTCTTCCCAGGTCTTGGGAGCCTCGGTGACGCCGATCTTGGCGAACATGTCCTTGTTCCAGTACAGCAGCGCCGAGGAGCTGTTGAACGGGAAGGAGTAGAGCTCACCCTTCGAGTTGGCGTAGTAGTCGGAGATCGAGGAGATGTACTTCGACCAGTCGATCTTGTAGCCGTTCTTTTCCATCAGCTGATGGGCGGGCACGAAGGCGTCGGACAGCATCATGTCGAGCGTGCCGGCGTCGAACACCTGCACGACCGTCGGCGCCTTCTTGGCGCGATAGGCGGCGATGGTGTTCTGCAGGGCGGCGTCATACGAGCCCTGGCTGACGCAGCTGACTTCATACTTGTCCTGGCTGGCGTTGAAGCGCGAGCAGACTTCGCCCACCGCATCGCCGAGGTCACCGGACAGGCCGTGCCAGAATTCAATCTTGGTCTTGTCGGCCGCCTGGGCCGAGATCGAGCCGGCGAGCAGCAGGGCTGCCGCGGTCGCCATCATGCGCATCTTCATCTGTGTCTCCTCGACAATTGCGTGCGTCGCACCGCGCAGCGCTTAGAGGTTTTCAGTGACAGTTCTGAGACAGATCGATGACGCAGCGGTGAAACCACCCATTGCCCCTGAGAAATCTTCGAGGCGTCGCGAGGTTTTGGTGCAAGCCTGTGTAACGCCACGCGCCCCTGTCCGTCCTGTGGCTGACGGGTGGCGCTGGCCTCTCGCTTTGACCAGAGCCTGCAGGACCATCACCATGCAACTTGATCGCCGCTCCCTGTTCCGCGCCGCCGCAGCCGCCCCGCTTCTGGGGCTGGCAGCGGGGCCGGCCCGTGCGCAGACCGCCCCGCTCGACGATTTCCCGATGGCTGCCGACCCCACGGTGGTGGCCGCCCTGCGCGCGGCAAGTGCCGCCTATCAGGCGCAAAGCGGCGTCACGGTGCACATCCTGCCAACCGCGCCGGCGCTGGTGGTGGGGCAGCTCACCCATCAGATCCAGAACGACATCGTGATGGTGGACGGCGCGGTGCTGGCCGAGATCGACCGGATCGGCCTGTTCGTGGAGGGCACGCCACGGCCGCGCTTCCAGGCCTCCTACGTGCTGGCGACGGCCAACAAGGACAAGGCCTTGTCCGGCCCGATCGCGCGCGCCGATGTCACACCCGGCCGTCCGCGGGATGAGGCGGCGATCCTGGCCGCACTCGGCCTTGGCGGCACGCCGCAGCTCGGCGCGATCGATGGGCTCGATGCGGCCGGCATGGCGCTGTCCGGCCAGGCCTCGGCGGCGCTGATCCGCACCACCGATCTGGCGGCAACCCCTGGCCTGGTGAAGCTGCGCGACGTGGCGCCTGACATCGCGGCCCCTGACGT
The DNA here is from genome assembly GCA_903924855.1 of uncultured Rhodospirillales bacterium. Taxonomy (GTDB): domain Bacteria; phylum Pseudomonadota; class Alphaproteobacteria; order Acetobacterales; family Acetobacteraceae; genus CAIQQQ01. Next base: position 8,805 of record CAIYCW010000153.1, read on the forward strand.
CTTCACCGCAACCGTCACCCGCAGCCCGCGCCGGCCGAAGCCCGAAGGGTTCGTGGCCTATCTGGCGAGTGCTTCCGGCATCGCGCTGATGAAAACCTTCGGACTGGAGTATCTGGCATGAGCACTCATCAACCCGCTCTGGAAGAGCAGAAACACGCGCTGCCGGTCCGGCTGTCACACTGGGCGATGGCGTTTGCGATGGTGGTGATGATCGGCAGTGGCTGGCGCATCTATGACAGCGAGCCGGTGTTCGAATTCCTGCATTTCCCCTACTGGATGACGCTGGGCGGCGACGTGTTCGTCAATCTGGCGCGCAACAACGACCCAGGGGTTGCCGCCGCCCTGCTGTGGCATTTCGCGGGCATGTGGCTGCTGGCGGTGGCCTGGATGGTGTTCATGTTCTGGGGGCTCGTCACCGGGCATTTCCGCCGCGATTTCCTGCCGGTGGGGCCGAAATCCTTCATCCGTGACTTCATCGCCGCCGCCACCTTCAAGCTGCAGCACAAGCTTGGCGAGTACAACGCCGTGCAGCGCGTGGCCTATTGGGTGGCGCTGGGCGCCACGGCGCTGATGCTGATCTCCGGCATCGCGATCTGGAAGCCGGTGCAGACCTATCCGCTGGAGACCTTCTTCGGTGGTTTCCAGGGCGCCCGCCTGGTGCATTTCCTGGGCATGAGCGTGATCGTGGGCTTCATGGTCATCCATGTCGCCCTGGTGATCCTGGTGCCGAAGACCTTCGTTGCCATGGTGCTGGGCCGCGCAACCGCGGTGCCGCATGGCGCAGCCACGACCAAGACGGAGAGCGTGTGATGGAGACCAACCTTCCCTTCTCGGGCCGCCGCAAGCTGCTGCGCGCCGGCTTCTCCCTCAGTGCGCTGGGCCTGCTGGGTGGCTGCGACCTCACCGACAATGACCCGGTGCAGAAGGTGCTGAAATCCGTCTCGCGCTGGAACGACCAGGTGCAGGCGGCGATCTTCAACCCGAACGCGCTGGCGCCGGAATTCGCCGAAAGCCAGGCCGTGCGCGATTTCCGCTACAATGCCTGGTACGGCGCTGACCTCGCGCCCAAACTCTCCGCCAGCGACTATCGTCTCGCGGTGGCGGGGCTGGCCTCCAACAAGAAGCCCTGGACCGTCGAGGAGCTCTACGCGCTGCCTCAGGTGAGCCAGATCACCCGGCATGTGTGCGTCGAGGGCTGGAGCATGATCGGCAAATGGTCCGGCACGCCGTTGCGGGAGTTTCTCACCCGCATCGGGGCGGACACCACGGCGAAATATGTGGGCTTCGAGTGTGCCGATGGGTATTACGAAAGTCTCGATATGCCAACCGCGATGCATCCGCAGACGCTGATGGCATTCCGGCTGTCCGATCAAATTCTGCCGAACAAATACGGCTACCCTTTCAAAATCCGCGTGCCAACCAAGCTCGGGTTCAAGAACCCGAAATTCGTCACAACGATTTTCGTCTCCAACCAGCAGCCGCGCGGTTTCTGGACGGATCGTGGGTATAACTGGTTCAGCGGGATCTAGAACGATGCACAACGGCAGGGTTGCGATCGGCGTGATGGCCAAGGCACCGCAGGCAGGGCGGTCGAAGACGCGGCTGTGCCCGCCGCTGCACCCGGAGCAGGCGGCGGCGCTGAGTGCCGCCTTTCTGCGCGACATCACCGAGAACCTGGCCCTCGCCGGGCGATCCGCCCCGATCGATGGGGTGATCGCCTATGCGCCCGCCGGGCGTGAGGCGCTGTTCGACGGTATTCTGGCGGATGGCACCGCTTTGATGCTGGCTGATGGCGCGGGCGACATGCCGGAGGACGTGCAGGGCTTCGGCCGCTGCCTGCTGCATGCGGTGCGGGACATGCTGGCCCAGGGCCATGCAGCCGCCTGCGTGCTCAATTCAGACAGCCCGACGCTTCCCACCGACATCCTGATCCGCGCCGCCACATTGCTGTTGGCGCCCGGGGCGGAACGCCGCGTGGTGCTGGGACCCGCCTGTGATGGCGGCTATTATCTGCTGGGGATGACGCAGGCGCATGCGAGGCTGTTCGCCGACATCGCCTGGAGCACCGACAGCGTGGCGGATGCCACACGCGCCCGCGCGGCCGAGCTGGGGTTGGAGCTTGTCGAGCTGCCGGTCTGGTTCGATGTGGATGACAGCGCCTCCCTCGCGCGTCTCTGCGCGCAGGCCGGCGCCCAGGGCGCGCATTTTCCGGCACCAGCCACCGCCTCCGCCATCGCCGCCATGCGCCTTGCCGAGCTGGTGCAGCCTGCCAAGGCCTGTGCCGCCGAATGACCTGGCTTGGGACGCATCGGCTGACACTTGCCGGCCTGCTGCTGGTGGCGCTCACCTTCTGCGCCATCGCAGGCGGCGTGGGCGCGCGGGCGGCGGGCGGCGATGCGCTGGGCTCGCCCGCGTTCAGCCTGGCGGTTGCTTTGTGCCTGCCGGTCTATCTGCTGGCGGTGGCCTGGCAGCGCGCGGGGGATGGCATCCCGCTCTCCCTGGTGATCGGCGTGATCGTGGTGATCCATCTGGCGCTGGTGCTCGCACCGCCCATGCTGTCCTCGGATCTGTATCGCTATGTGTGGGATGGCGGCGTGCAGCGCGCCGGCATCAACCCGTATCTGCATCTGCCGGCCGATCCGGCTTTGGCGTTTCTGCGCGATCCGGTGGTCTATCCCAGCATCAACCGGGCCGCCACCGCACCCACCATCTACCCGCCGGCGGCGCAGCTTTTGTTCGCGGGGTTCGCGCGCTCGGTGCTGAGCGTGAAGATCACCATGGCGCTGCTCGATCTGGTGAGCGTGGCGCTGCTGCTGCAACTGCTGCGCCGCACCGGGCAGAGCGCATCTCACGTGCTGATCTTTGGCTGGAACCCGCTGGTCGGCTGGGAGTTCACCAACAACGCGCATGTCGACGCCGCCGCCGTGGCGCTGCTGTTGGCCTGCGTGCTTCTGGTGCTGCGGCTGAAGCCCGTCTGGGCCGGGGTGGCGCTGGGCGCTGCGATCCTGACCAAGTTTCTGCCGGCGGTCACGGCGGCCGCGTTCTGGCCGCGCGGCGGCTGGCGGCTGGCCGGCGCCGTGCTGCTGAGCATTCTCGCCTGCTACGCGCTCTATGCGGCCTGGGACGGGGCGGGGCTGCGCGTGCTGGGATTTCTGGGCGGCTACGGCGCGGAGGAGGAGCTGAACTCCGGCCGCGGCTTCTGGCTGCTGGCGCTGCTCGGCGAGGCCGCATCGCTGCCGTCCTGGGCGCCCACACTCTACAAGGCGCTGGCGGCCACGCTTTTGGCGGCCCTGGCTTTGCGCGTGGCGTTTGTTGATGCGCCGCGCGACGCCTCTGCCATCTGCGGCGCCATCACCGTGCTGATCGTGGCGCTGCTGATCACGCTCTCGCCGCATTACGCCTGGTATTATGTCTGGGCCTGCGCCTTTGCCGCCATCGTGCCCGGCCATCCGGCGCAGCGCGCCGCGATCTGGCTCTCGGCGGCGGCGATGCTGCTCTACCAGCAGACATTGCCGCTGCATGTCCTGCTGCCCAGCCTGGTTTTCGCCCCCGCCCTGCTGCTGCTGTGGCGCGACCGGCGCCGCCCCATCCCGCTTCCGGCCTTCTGAAGGAGAACCGCCATGTCCGCCACCACCCTGCCCGCGCTGAAGGACCCGCGCCGCTACTTCGAGGCGATTGACACCAAACGCTCGGACGAGGCGACCTCGCCGCCGGTCTGCCTCTATCTGGAGGTGACCAACCGCTGCAACCTGCTGTGCGAGACCTGTCCACGCACCTTCGAGGAGCTGGAGAAGCCGGCCGATCTGTCCTGGGAGCTGTTCACCAGGATCGTCGATCAGGTGCCCAACATTGCGCGCGTGGTGCTGCACGGCGTGGGTGAGCCGATGTTGCACAAGGATCTGTTCAGGATGGTCCGCTATCTGAAGGATCGCGGCACCTATGTGCTGTTCAACACCAACGGCACGCTGCTGAACCCGAAGAAATTCCAGGCGATGGTGGACAGCGGGCTCGACGAGCTGCGCGTCTCGCTCGATGCGGCGGATCGGGAGAGCTACAAGCGCGTGCGCGGCAAGGATTATTTTGACCGCATCGTGCGCGATGTCGGCAAGTTCACCGCCTTCACCGCGAAGATCGAGGGTCCCACGCCGCGCGTGTCGCTGTGGCTGACCGGGTTGAAGGAGACGGTGGATCAGCTGCCGCAATTCGTGAAGCTCTCGGCCGAGATGGGCGTGCGCGAGGTGCATCTGCAGCGCCTGGTGTTCGACGATGCGGGGTTTGGCCTGGCGCGGGCCGAGCTGTCGCTGTTCGAATCCACCCGCGAGGAGGAGAGCCGCGCGATCGAGGCGGCGATCGCGCTGGGCCGCTCGCTGGGGGTGGAGCTGGATGCGTCGGGCGCCACCGAACCCGGCCTCAGCCTGAAGCGCAGCGAGGATGACAAGCCCTGGGCCACCTGCCGCAGGCCGTGGTCGCTGATGTATTTCACCGCGCACGGACGGGCCCTGCCCTGCTGCATCGCGCCGTTCTCGGCGCGTGGCTACGAAAACTACACGCTGGGCGATGCCACGCAGCAGACGTTGCAGGAGATCTGGAACAGCCCGGCCTATCGCGATTTCCGCAGCAATCTGCTGGGCGATGCGCCGCCCAAGCCCTGCCAGGGCTGCGGGCTGCGCTGGAGCCTGTGAACACCATCGTCATTGCGAGCGCAGCGAAGCAATCCATCGCAATTCCGCGTCGGGGTTCGATGGATTGCTTCGCTGCGCTCGCAATGACGGCTTGAGGGATGCGCCAATGTTTCACCCGGTTTCCATCGTGATTCCCACCTTCAACGAGGCGGAGAGCATAGGCGCGGTGCTGGCGGAGTTTCCGCCCGAATACCGCGCCGATCTGATCGTGGCCGACGGCGGAAGCCAGGATGGCACGCAAAACATCGCGCGCGCGGCAGGCGCAAGGGTGATCGATGCCGGGCGCGGCTATGGCCGGGCCTGCGCGCTGGGGGCTGCGGCCGCCATCGCCTCCAGCACGGTGATCGTCTTCCTCGATGGCGATGGCGCGGACCGGGGCGATCTGATCGGGCGGATCGCAGGGCCGGTGCTGGAGGGACGCCAGGATTTCGTGCTCGCCAGCCGCACGCTGGGCGATCGTGAGCCAGGCTCGATGAACTGGCACCAGGTGCTGGCCGGACGCCTCGCGGGCTTCGGCATGGGGGCGCTGTATGGCATGCGCTACACCGATATGTGCGCGTTTCGCGCCATAAGGCGCGATGCGCTGGCCTCGCTCAACATGGTCGAGATGACCTATGGCTGGAACATCGAGATGCAGATGAAGGCGGCGCGCGCCCGGCTGCGCATCGCTGAGATCCCGATGCCGTATCGCTGTCGCATCGGTGGCGAGAGCAAGGTGGCGGGCTCGCTGCGCGGCACGCTGAAGGCGGGCAGCCGCATCGTGCAGACCTTCGCCCGGGTGGCCGCCGGATGAGAGGGCTCGCCCGCTATGCCATGGCGGAGATGATGCAGCGTTGGGCCGCATCCACCCGCCACGAACTGGCGGCGTCTGATTCCGAGACCTGGCGTGTGGCCGATCTGCTGGCCTTGGCGGATATGCCGGACCGTGCGCTGTGGGACGGGCTGGCACTTGGCTACACCCATCCGCAAGGCGCGGAGGCGTTGCGCAGCCGGATCGCCGAGACATATCGCGGCGTGTCGCCCGGGCAGATCATCGCCACCGCCGGCGCGCAGGAGGCGATCGATCTGGTGTTCGAGGCGCTGCTGGGGCCAGAGGATCATGCGGTGCTGGTGCTGCCGGGCTATCCGCCCACCGAACAGGCGCTGCTGCAGCGCTGCCAGGTGAGCGGTGTCGCGCTTGATCCCTCCCGGGGTTGGGCGCTCGACCCGAACGCGATCGCGGCCGCCATCCGCCCCAACACACGCGCCATCGTGGTGAACTTCCCCAACAACCCGACCGGCGCCCTGCTGCCGCCCGAGGCCTTCGCGGCTTTGGTTGCGCTGTGCCGCGCGCGCGGGCTGTGGCTGATCAATGACGAGGTCTACCGGCTGATCGACCGCAACCCGCATCAGCGTCTGCCCTGCGTGGTGGAGGCCTATGAGCGCGGGGTGTCGATCGATGCGGTGTCCAAAAGCCTGGGCCTGCCCGGCCTGCGCATCGGCTGGCTGGCCTGCCGGGATGCGGGGCTGGTGGCACGGGTGACGGCCGCGCTGCACTGGCGCTCGCTGTGTCCGTCCGCCCCGTCCGAGGCGCTGGCGCAGATCGCGCTCGGCGTGCGTGAGCTGCTGCTGGCGCGCAACCGGGCGATCGCGCTGGCCAATCTGGCTGGGATCGAGCGGTTCATCGCAGCCCATGCGGACCGGTTCAGCTGGGTGACGCCACCGGGCAGCGTGGTCGGCTATGTGCGCTATCACGGGGCAGAGGGGGTGGAGGCATTCGCCCAGCACCTCGCCGCAGACCGCGGGCTGCTGGTGTTTCCCGCCAGTGTCTGGGAATCCCGTCTGGTGGCGCTGCCGGCGGATCATTTCCGGATCGGGTTTGGCCGCAGGGATTGCCTGGCGGCGCTGCGCAGCGTGGCGGCGCCCGTGTCAGATCACGCAGCGTTCGACCAGCCTCTCGCCGCGGGCCAGGCGCTCGACGGAGAGGGGTGACAGATCAAGGCTGCGAAAGCGCCCCTCGGCGATCAGCTCCGCCATGCCGCGGCCGATGCCGGGGGCGTGCTGCAGGCCATGCCCGCTGAAGCCTGCAGCGTGCAGCAGGGATGGCTCCTCCGGATGGGCGCCAAGCAGGCCGTTATGGTCCCACAGATTCATGTCGTAATAGCCGGCCCAGCCGCCGGTGAGGCGGATCGCCTCGAAGGCGGGCACGCGGGCGGCGAGCACCGGCCAGAGCCGGTCGTGGAAGATGGTCTCGTCGATCTCAAGCGGTGCGTCATCCGCCTCGTCCTCCCCAGGCTCGGGGCAGAAGCCGCAGATGAATTGCGGGCCTTCCGGGCGGACCCAGAGGCCGGAGGGGTCGATCAGCAGCGGGAAATCGGCCAGCGCTGTGCGGCAGGCGAAAATGTAGACCATCCGCCTGCGCGGCCGCACCGGCAGATCGACACCGGCCAGGGCTGCCACCTGCCCCGCCCAGGCGCCCGCCGCGTTGACCACGCATTCGGCCGCCACCACCTCGCCATCCGACAGTTCGCAGCCATTGATGGCGCCAAACCGGCGGGTGAAGCCCACCACCTCCCCGGTGCGGAACAGCACGCCAAGCGCGCGGGCCTTGGCGCGCAACGCCATGTGCAAGGCCGGGCCGTTGAACCATCCCTCACCTTTCAGCCCCAGGGCGCCGGCGGCAACACCCGCGATGTCGATCCAGGGAAAGCGCGCGCCGATCTCCGCAGGCGAGAGCAGCGCCACATCGCCGCCCTGGGCCAGCTGGACCGCGTGGTTGTCAGACAGGATGGCGGCGCCTGTGTCGCTCGCCAGTGTCAGATAGCCGGGCGCCTGCAGGCCGAGTGCGGGCCCCTGCCCGTCCACCGCCAGATCCTGCTCGGCCGCCTCGATGAAGGACCAGCCGAACTGCGACAGCGCGATGTTGACCGGCGTTGAGAACTGCACCCGGATGGAGCTGGCGGACAGCGCCGAGGAGGCGCGGCGGTAGGTTGGATCGCGCTCGATCACCGCAACCGTGCCGTCGAACAACGGATGGATCGCCAGATGATAGGCGATCGCACAGCCGATCACGCCGCCGCCCACAATCACCACGCGCTGCATCGCCCCTCCCGATCAGGCGGTCTCTCGCAGGGGATGTGCGGACATGATATGGCCGCGACATGACCCAGCCCCGCGCGAACGCCACATCCAACGCCACATGGTTGGCCGCTCTCCTCGCCATCCTGATCGGTCTGGCGGCGTCACTCAATGCGCTGGGGTTTCACACGGTCACCGGGCTGCTGTTCAACACGGACATGCTGCTGCCGGTGGACCTGCTGCATGATGTGACGCTGGGCGTTGATGTGGCCCGGCAGTTCCAACTGCCGCGCGTGCCGAGCTTCTTTCCCGATCTGGCGGTGATGGCGCTGCTGCGGCCGATCTGGGTCGGATGGCATGCGCCGTTGCTGGCCTATGCGCTGCTGTCGGCGGCGGCGCTGATCGTGATGACGGCGCGGCTGGCGGCTCGCTTGGGCGGGCCCTCATGGGCGATGTGCCTGATGGTGACGGCGGCACTGTTTGCCCTGCTGCTGCTGCCGGGGGCGGACTGGCTGGGACTGCCGACGCCCGCGATCTTTGCGCTGATGCCGGTGATCCATTCCGGCTCCACGCTGCTGGTGTTTGCCGCAGTGCTGCTGGTGCTGCCGGCGCGGCGTTCGGTGCGCCCTGTGCTGCTGGCGGCATTGGCCGGGCTGATCTTTCTCGCCAGCCTGTCGGACAAATTGTTCGATGTCGCCTTCGTGCTGCCCTGTCTTGCGGCGCTGGCGGCGGTGAACCTGGTCACGCTTCGGGCACGCCAGCCGATCTCGCGGCCGGATCTGGCGATTGGCATGGTGCTGGTGGTCTCGGTGGTGGCGGGGCTGGGTGCGGAACGCTGGCTGTTTCGCGTCTGGCTGGTGCGGCAGCCGGACATTCCGCTCAGCCTGCGCGACCTGCAGAACTGGCGATGGGACTATGCCGCGCGGCCGGAGCTGTGGCTGGTGGCATTCTGCCTGATCGCAGGGGCCGTGCTGCTGTGGCGGCTGCGCCACCGGCTGGAGCCGTTCCTGCTTTGGCTGGTTGCGGCCAGCACTGCCTGCCTGATGGCGTTCTTCATGCTGTTCTATGTCGACCATGATTCGCTGCGCTATGTGCAGGTGCTGTTCTGGTGGCTGATCGTGCTGGCGACGGTGCAACTCGGCCGGATCGGTGCGCGGGCCTTGCTGGTGGCGTGCGGCGGCGTGGCGGGGCTGCTGGTGGTGGCGTTGCTGCTCACCCCGGAACGCGTGCTGTCACCGCCGGTGCTGCGCTGGCGCGATCCGGCGGCGTCCTGTCTGCAGGAGCTCGCAGCGCAGGGACGCATTCACCAGGGGCTGGCCGAGATCTGGACCGCGCGCGGGCTTGAGATCTCAACCGACTGGCAGGTGCCGGTGGCGCAGCTGGCCAATACGGGTGCGGTCTATGTGTGGGGCAACAACCGGCTGTTCTACGCACAGGACCACCGCAACCCGACGCTGCCGGCGCGGTTTGACTTCGTGGTGATGCGCGACATGCGGCCCCAGGCGGTGCGCGCGAGATTCGGCCCGCCAGGCGAGATCGTCGCCTGCGGGCCGGATCAGGTTTGGCTCTACCCTGCGGGTCTTACGCTTCAGAGCGCCGGGTAATCGGTGTAGCCCACCGCCCCGCCGCCATAGAAGGTGGCGCGGTTGTATCGGGCGAAGGCGGCACCCTGGCGCACACGCTCCACCAGATCGGGGTTGGAGATGAAGTGGCGGCCGAACGCCACCGCATCGGACCGGCCGGTTTCGACCTCCGCCTTGGCGCTCTCCGCCGTGAAGCCGCCGGCTGCGATGACATGGCCGGTGTAGCCCTTGCGGAACGTGGCGATCACATCCGGCGCGTTCTCCATCACCGCATCCGACCCGCCCGCCGAGGTGGAGCGCGGCTCGATCAGATGCAGATAGGCGATGTGGCGCTTGCCGATCTCGCCGATCAGATGGCCGAACAGGGCCACCGGGTCGCTGTCATGCATGTCGCCGAACGTGCCGTAGGGGCTGAGGCGGATGCCGACCCGATCGGAAGACCAGGCGGCGGCGATGGCGTCCAGCACCTCCAGTGTCAGGCGGGTGCGGTTCTCGATCGAGCCGCCATAGGCGTCGCTGCGCTTGTTGGAGCCGTCCTGCAGGAACTGGTCGAGCAGATAGCCGTTGGCGGAATGCAGCTCCACCCCGTCAAACCCGGCGGCGCGGGCGTTGTGGGTGGCGGTGACGTAATCGGCGATCAGGCCGGGGATCTCGGACAGCTCCAGCGCGCGCGGCGTTTCGGTATCGGCCATCTGCCAATCCACCGTCATGGTCTGGCCGGAGGGTTTCACCGCGGAGGCCGAGACCGGCAAGGCGCCGTTGTGGAAGGAGGAATGCGAGGTGCGGCCGACATGCCACAGCTGCAGCACGATCAGCCCGCCTTTGGCGTGCACCGCATCGGTGACCAGCTTCCAGCCCGCCACCTGCTCGGCCGAGTGAATGCCAGGCGTTGCCGGATAGCCCTGGCCCTGCGGGCTGATCTGGGTGGCCTCCGCGATCAGCAGCCCGCCCTTGGTGGCGCGCTGCGCGTAATATTCCGCCATCAGCGCGTTTGGCACATTGCCCGGCTGCGAGGAGCGCATGCGGGTCAGCGGCGCCATCACGATGCGATGGTCAAGCGCCAGCGCGCCCAGAGTTGCGGGCGTGAACAGCGTGGTGTCGGTCATGAGAAGTCTCCAGACGGATCGGGCGCAACAGCACCGTTGCATGACAGGTGACGCTCGTCTGAGCGCTATTCAACCGGATCGACCGGCCCTGACGGGAATGGCTGCCTCCCGGTCAGACGGGTTGCAGCCGCGCCGGATTGCCGAAAGCGGTGCGCCCGGCCGGCACGTCGCGCGTGACCACGCTGCCGGCGCCGATGATGGCGTCATCGCCGATTGTGACACCGGGCAGGATGATGGCGCCGCCGCCGATCCAGACATTGCGGCCAATGCGGATCGGGCGGCCGGATTCCAGGCCGGTGGCGCGGGTTGCGGCGTCGCGCGGGTGATCGGCGGTGAGGATCTGCACGCCCGGGCCGATCTGGGTGCGCTCGCCGATATGCACCGCGACCACATCGAGCACGATGCAGTTGAAGTTCATGAACACGCCGTCGCCCAGATGGATGTTGTATCCGTAGTCGAAGTGAAACGGCGGGCGGATCACCACTTCGGCCCCCACCGCACCCAGGCGGGTGCGCAGCAGGGCCAGGCGCTCGGCATCCGAGGCGGCGAGGGTAGCGTTGTAGCGCTGCATCCAGCCCCGCGCCGCCGCCTGATCGGCCTGCAGCTCGGGATCGGCCGCGTGATACAGCGCGCCCGCCAGCATAAGCTGCTTCTGGGTCAGCGCCCGTCCTCCCGCACCACATAGGTGAAGAAGCGGGTGCGCCCATCCGGGCTCTTCTCGCGATACAGGCCCTGGATCTCGTTCTCAAACCCTGGGAACAGATTGGCGCCACGCTCGAACACCTTGAGATAGTCGATCATTGGCTGTGCCGCCTCGGTCAGGCGTTCGCCGGGCACGATGGTGGCGATGCCGGGCGGGTAGACCACGAACATCGTGGTGGCGATGCGGCCGCTGATCTCATCGAGCGGCAGATAGTCCACATTGTTGCGGGTCAGATGGCGGACGGCGACATTGGCGGTCATCACCTGCTCGGGGAAATGGCCGACGCGGAATTGCTGGCGCTGCAGGAAGCTGGTGTTGGCCTCGCGGTAATAGGCGTGCATCTCGGCGCACAGATCGCGCAGCCGCATGCCGGCGTAGCGCTCGCGGCGGCGGGCGACGAATTCGGGGATCGCGTCCTCAAGCCGGGCGTTGTCGTCGTGCAGGCGCTTGAAGAACACCAGGTTGGACAAGAGATTGCCGGCCTTGCTGCTCTCCACGCCCGGTGTGAGCAGGAACAGGATGGAGTTGAGGTCGTTCTTCTCCGGCACCACGCGGTTCTCGCGCAGATATTGCGCCAGCACCGGGGCCGGGATGCCGTGGTCCAGATAGGCGCCGGTCTGACGGTCAAAGCCCGGGGTGATCAGGGTGAGCTTGTTGGGATCGGTGATCGCATAGCCCGGGGTGACATGGCGAAACCCGTGCCAGGCGGCGCCGGGGCTTAGCTCCCAGTATTTCGCCTCGGCGGCCAGCGCATCGGTCGGCACATCCTCCCAACGGATCCGCTCGCCCTCATGCTCCACGAAATCGGCCACGAACGGGTCGAAGAACCATTGCCGCACCGGGTCGCTCTCCCGCTCGGACAGCTCGGCTGCGATGGCGCGCAGCTTCTTGCGCAGCTCGATGCCCAGGCGGATCGTGTCATCCCACAGAACCTCGCCCTGGCGGCCCTTCATCATCTGCGCGCCGACATCGAGCGAGGCGAACAGCGGATAGAAGGGCGAGGTGGAGGCGTGCATCAGAAAGGTCTCGTTGAACCTTTTGTGCTCGACGCGCCGGCGCTGGCCCTTGATGTGGTTGTCGCGCACATGGATCTGGCTGGCCTGGGAGAAGCTGGCCAGCTGCTTGTGGGTGCTTTGGGTGCAGATGATGCCCGGGCTGTCCGGGCCTAGGTTTTCCAGCCCCATCGCAAAGCGGCCCTTGAACAGCGGGTGGAACTTCAGGAAGCCGGCCCAGGCCTCGTCGAACAGAATGTAGTCGCACAGATGGCCGATGCGCTCGAGGATCATCTCGGCGTTGTAGATCGTGCCGTCATAGGTGCATTGCTCGATCACCGCACAGCGGAACGGCCGCGGGCGCTGCCAGGCCTCGGGATCGGTGACCAACTTGTTGGTGCGGATCGCCTCGCGGATGCGCGTCTCGTCCCAGGCCTCGATGTCGATCGGGCCGATCAGGCCCTGCGGGTTGCGATCCGTCTCCATGTAGATCGGCACACCGCCGGCCAGCAGCAGGGCGCCGTGATGGGCGGCCTTGTGGTTGTTGCGGTCGAACAGCACCAGATCGCCCTCGGCGATCAGGGCGGAGAGCACGATCTTGTTGGAGGCGGAGGTGCCGTTGAGCACAAAATAGGTGCGCTCGGCGCCGAAGATCTTGGCCGCCTGTTTCTGCGCCTCCAGCGCCGGGCCTTCATGGATCAGCAGGTCGCCCAGATCGAGCACCGAATTGTCGATATCGTCGCGGAAGACGTTCTCGCCCAGGTGTTCCACGAAGATGCGCCCGACCGGGGAGCGGCCGTAGAAGATGCCGCCATTGTGGCCCGGGCAGGTCCAGAGCTGGTTGCCTTCCTCGTTGTAGTCCAGCAGGGCGCCGAAGAACGGGGTGCGCAGGGTTTCCGCGTATTGCCGCAGGCGGGAGGCGAGGTTCTTGGCGATGAATTCCGGGGTTTCCTCCGCCAGGAAGACATAGCCATCGGCTTCGTGCAGCACCTCGACCGGGATTTCCTCCAGCCGGTGATGGCGCACCAGGATGATGATCGGCGTGTCCAGCCCGCGCTTGCGGATGAAGCTGATCAGCTGCGCCATCTTGCTTTGCGGGCCGCGCTTGCCCCAGTCCACCACGACGCAGCCGATGGCGGCATCGGTGCGGATGACCAGTTCGGCGTCGTCCGATTTGCGGGCCTTGACCACGGCAAAGCCGATCTGCTCGATCTCGGAGACGATCTGCGCCAGGCGTTGGCCTTCCAGATCCTCGGCATCGAACACCGGGGCGCAGACGAGGAACTTGAAGCGGCGTTCGTATTGCATGGGCTGGATTGGTCCCGTGTTCTGGCTGGCGCGGTTCTACGGGCTGGCTGGCGTGCTTCGAAAGCCTCGTTGTTCCTTTTTGAAAAAAAGAACCAAAAAACTTTGAAGACATCGTGCGATTGACCAGCCCGCAAGTGCCGTGATGGGCCTGTCCCTCACGGCCATGCCGCGAGGTTCGGATATACTGATGTCAATGTCTGGCCCAGGTCGGGATGTCCGGGTGAATGCGCGTTGCAGGTCGACGCAGCATCAGCTGCCGGATGGCAGATCAGTGGTCGCTATGCGATCGGAAGATGGGCAGTTCCGGCAGCCAGAGCCGACCGGCGACGGCACCCGCAACGCAGACAGCGACGAGTTTCAGCGCCAGGGTGATGAAACCTGCATACTCGGTCATGGGAAAAACCTTCTCACAGCTCGAAAAATGCCACACCTGGCTGAGAAATGCCACAAAGACTGCGTTGCGGCCGCACCACACCAATGAAAGCCCGTTATTCGCCAAGCTCCACCACGATCAGGAGCTCGACGAACGCACCGATGGCCAAGCCGGTGACACACCATGTCCAGTAGTCATCGAACATGGCGGGAATCAAGGGCGCCTTGCTGAACTCGGCGTAATTGGCCATGCCGGCGCCAATCAGAAACACATAGGCGGCACAGACAAACGGCACCAGAACCTGACTGATCTGGCTGATCCTGGCGTAATTCCGCAACAGACGATCAGCCGTGTTGGAGAGCGACAGCACCAGCATGCCGATCAATGCAGGGGGCGCAGGGTCGCATCACGTCTTTCCGTGTTGTCAGAGGCAGCCTTCAGCGCGCTTCCACTTCGCCAGCAGTGCCGCGCGCCCGGTGGTCAGATCGGCGCCGGAGCGGTCCGGGTAGCTCGCCCACCAGCCCATCCGGCCCTTCCACAGCGCGTGGTTGAAGGCGTCCACGTCCAGGTGATCCTCCACGGTGAAGTTCTGGCCGGCGGAGACGCGCTGCCAATAGGCGGAATCGCGCTGCCACATTTCAGAGCAGAGGGCTGGGCCGTTCAGCGAGGCCTGTTTCGCCGGCAGCGGCAGCTGGGTCTGGCGCAGAATGTCCGGCACGATGGCGCGGTAGGTCCAGCGAGGTTGGGCAAGGTCGAACACATCATCCATCGGCGCTGCCAGACCGTCATTCAGCCCCATCGCCGGCAGGCCCAGCACGCCCTCGATGGTGCGCAGCATCGAGACGGTGGTGTAATGGGTGGAGACCAGCGCCTGCTGGCGCACGTAAGGGCCGATGACGAAGCCGGCGCTGCGATGCGCGTCCACATGGTCCGGGCCGTTCTGCGCGTCATCCTCCAGCACGAAGATCAGCGTGGAATCGGCCACGTTGGATTTGGCCACCGTCTCCGCCAGCAGGCCGAGCGCGTAGTCATTGTCGGCGAACTGGGTTTCGGCGGTGTTCACGCCGTCGATCGCCTTGCCGAAATCGCCCAGATGGTCGTGCGGCAGGCGCAGCAAGGTGAGGCTGGGAACCTCACCCGCACGATCCTGCGCGGTGAATTCGCGCTGCCATTCGCGGATGCGCCAGAAATCCGGGAACAGCATGTCGAAGCCGCGATAATAGGGGTCGGTGTGCGGAATCAACGCCTGTTTGGTGGGGCGGAACACCGCAATGCCCTGGGCGGCCGGGTCATGTTCCAGCGGCGCGCGGGTGGCGCTGTCGGGGTCGGTCATCGCGAAATCGCCGTAGAAGCCGTAATTGCGGATGGACAGCCCCGCCCGCAGCGCCAGGTCCCAGAGATAGCCCTGACCCTCGCCCGCACCGGCGGCGTCGGGTGCCGCGACATCCTGGGTGCCGGGCACGATATCGGCGTCATCCGGCACGCGCGGATCGGCGGCGCGGCGTAGGGCCAGGGTTGGCAGGCCCACGTTGATGTTGCGGTTCTGGCCCTCCCAATCATAGGACAGGCCGCGCCTGGCGTAGGACACCGGGACGGTCTTCTCCGTCATGTCGGTGGCGCGCGCCGAGGTGGACCAGTTCCAGCCGGTGGGGCTGACGGCGCCGGCATCGTAGAAATTGTCCAGGGTTACGAAATTGCGCGCCAGCGCGTGGTGGTTCGGCCCCAGCGGCTCCGGGAACAGGGTGAGCTTCGGATCGCCGTTGCCACGCTCCAGATCACCCAAAATCTGGTCGTAGGTGCGGTTTTCCTTGATGACATAGATCACGTGCCGGATGCGCTGATGCAGGGCTTCCATGGTGGCATCGCCGCGGGCCAGGCTTTGCACGGTGGGGAAATGGTCGTTGGTGGCGACCTGGCGTGACAGGCGCGCGAGCTCGGCCGGGCGCGGCATCGGCATGGCAAGAAAGCCCGCCTTTTCCAGCTGCAGCACATATTCGTTGTGGCCGGCACAGCCGGCGGAGGCGGCGCGGCAGCCCTCCGGGTTGGGGCCGGGCACAGATTTGCCATTCACCGCATAGAGGTATTTGCCGCCCTGCCCCACCACCACCGCGTTGGGATACCAGCCGGTGGGGATCAGCCCGATGCTGCGGCTGTGGCCGGTTGCGGCCGGGGCGTCGTCATCATCATCATCGTCATCGTCGTCTTTCTTGGCGGGCGCCGCATCTGGCAGCACGTCCGTGTCGAGCCTGATGACGCCGATCGCGTTCAGGCCGCCCAAGGTTGCGAACAGCACGTGCTCGTCGGGCGACAGGGCCAGGAAATTCGGGTTGGCGCCGCGCAGACCCTCCGGGTTGGGGAGCAGCTCGGCCGGCGACGTGGCCGGGATATCGGCCAGGATCTTGTTGGTGGTGGTGTCGATCGCCGCCACGGAATCGGAATTGTCGAGCGCTGCGTAAAGCCGCGTGCCGTCCCTGCTGGCCAGCAGATGGTTGGGCTGGCCGCGCACCGCGATGCGGGTGGCGACCGTGATGTCGTGGCCTTTCACATCCAGCGCCAGGATCTCGCGCTCGCGCTGCACCGAGACATAGGCGCGCGTTGGAGATGTCCACACCACCCACCAGGGATAGGTGCCGCCGGGCTGGCCCGCCAGGGCCGGATCGATGCGCCCGGGCCTCAGGTCGCGCTCGGCCAGCACGGCGCCGGTGGCAGCGTCGAGCAAGGTGACGGAGTCGTTGTCGTAATTGGCCACCAGCACGCTGTGCCCATCCGGGCTGGCAGCGACCCCGCTTGCCACCGGGCTGATCTTCACCCCATTGCCCGCGATGTGGCCGAGCTTGGCGGTCCAGTCCGCAACAAAGCCATGGTCCTGCCAGCGGAATTTGTGCACGGCGTCGTCCACCCCGCCGCTGACATAGAACCCGCTGCCATCCGGCGCCCAGGACAGGCCCACGAAGCTGTTTGGCACCTGCAGCACCTGGCGCTGCACCGGGGCACCGTTCGAGACATCGAAGACAAACACATATTCGCCGGAGGCGGCGGCGACCTGCTTGCCGTCCGCCCCGTTCACCCGATTGAAGCCGGAGGTCAGCACCAGCAGCGCCGTGCCATCCGGCGACATTGCGGCCGAGACCGCGGAATCCGCCAGATGGTCCGGCAGGGCGGCCAGATGCGGGTTGAGCGGCTGGAAGATGGCGCCACGGGCGGCGGTGGGTGTGATATCCATGCCCGTGGGCAGCGTTTCGGCCGCAGCAGAGCCGAAGCCCATCAGCAGAAGGACGATCAACCAGCGCATGCGAACCTCCGGACTATCCGAAGCTGCGATGACGTGGCGGGGCCAGGATGTCTAGCAAGGCTTGATGAATTTTCAGGGCAAGCCTCAGACCGGGCGGAGGAATTCGTCCAGGGCCGGGATGGCCGGGATGATGCCGGTCTGGGCGAACCAGACGGCGATGCGGTTGATCTCGGCGATCTGGGCGGGGCCAACCGGGCCCAAAGGCGGCGTGTTGTTGCGGCCGAGGCGCGGGGCGAGGCTTGCGGGCAGGCCCATGTCGCGGCACCAGATGGCGCCGGCCTCATCCGGATGGGCGGTGCCCCATTGGTTTTCGGCGATCAGCACCTGCAGCACGCGGGCCACGATGTCCCGGTTGGATTGCAGATAGTCCTGCGCCACCAGATAGGCCACCGCGTTCTCCGAGGCGCAATCGCCGCCATCGGCGAGCACGCGGGCCTCGCCCGATTCGATCTCCATCGACAGGAACGGGTCCCAGATCGCCCAGGCGTCGACGGCGCCGTTGGCAAAGGCGGCGCGGGCGTCCACCGGGCCGAGATAGACGCGCTTGACGGCATCGAGCGGGATGGCGGAATTCTGCAGCGCGCGGGCGAGGATGTATTCGCCGGTGCCGCCGCGGTTGACGGCGATGGAGCGGCCGCGCAGATCGGCCAGGGCTTTCAGCGGGCTGTCCGCCTTGACCAGCAGTGCCTCCCCCTGCGGGCTGAGGCGCTGATAGCCGAACAGGGTGAGCCGCACGCCCGCCGCGCGCGCGGTGACGAAGGCGGTGGAACTGCCGACGGTGAGATCGACGGCGCCGGCGTTCAGCGCCTCCAGCGCGGGGGCGGCGGCGGCGAACGGGCCTGCCCAGCTGACCGCGACACCCATCGGCGTGAGCGCTGCCTCCAGGCTGGCATGGGCGCGGGCCAAAGCGAGATCGCTGGTGCTTTTCAGATAGGCGATGCGCAGGCTGCGGCCCTCGGCGCGGGCCGGCTGGGCGGCGAGGGCTGGCAGGGCGGCGAGCAGGGCGCGGCGGGAGAGTGTCGTCATGCGCCAAGAGATGGCATGCGACCCGGCCTTGCACCAGTGCGGCTTGACCGAAGCAGCTGCGATGCGGACGGTGTGGCATCATGATCGACACACCGGATTTTCGCAGCACCCTCGCCTCCCTGCGCGCCCAGGCGCCGCTGGTGCACAACCTCACCAGCGCGGTGGTGGCGAACTTCACCGCCAATGCGCTGCTGGCGGTGGGGGCGAGCCCTGCCATGGTGGAGGCGCCGGACGAGATTGCGGGATTTGTGACGGTGGCCGATGCGCTGTCGGTCAATCTCGGCTCGCTGACACCGCAGCGCCGTGCCGCGATCGCGCTTGCGGTGACGGCCGCGGTGCAAGGCGGCACGCCCTGGGTGCTGGACCCGGTGGGGGCCGGCGGCATTGCGCCGCGCACCGAATTCGCCCGGGCGATTGCAGCCCAGAATGTGGCGGCGATCCGGGGCAATGCGTCTGAAATTCTGGGCCTGGCCGGTCTGCGCGGCGGCGGGCGCGGGGTGGACAGCGGCACCGGCTCGGACGCCGCGATCGACGCGGCGCGTAGCCTGGCCCGTCAGCATCGCTGCATCGTGGCGGTGACCGGGGTGATCGATTACGTGACGGATGGCGAGACGGTGCTGGAGGTGGCGCTGGGCCATGCGATGATGACGCGGGTGACCGGCATGGGCTGTGCGGCCTCCGCGATCGTGGCGGCCTGTGTTGCGGTGCAGCCGCACCGGCTGCTGGCGGTGGCGCATGCGCTGACCCTGGTTGGCCTGGCCGGCGCACGGGCGGCGGCGCGGGTGGATGGGCCGGGGTCGCTGGCGGTGGCGTATCTGGATGAGCTGGCGCGGGTGTAAGGCGGCGGGTGGGCGGCGCCTTGCCGTGGCGGTGCGGGGGACGCAGCCGATACGGCAAACAACCGAAATGACTCGATTTTGGGTAGCTTGTTTTTATTTGATAAAATCGCGCTGATTGACATCTTGTATTTAACCATGACATCGAACGGATCAGCCGTTTGAGCCGGCACGTGATGCCGCATCGTTGGACCATGTTGTTTGGAGGCGGAGTGTGCGCAGGCGGCCCGGGCTGTCAGCATGTGCCAGAGCGGGGGTGATGGCCGCCATGCTGTGGGGTTGGTGCGGCCACGTCCACGCACAGACATCCGCGCCGGCGCAGGCGGTTTGGACCGGGGCTGTGAGTTCGGATTTCACCAATGGCGCGAATTGGCAGGGTGGGGTGGCGCCGACGACCATCTTCGAATTCGCCAACAATGGCGCGCCAACAACGGTCGTAATTCCTCCATTGGCCACCCTCAACGGCAACTACCCGATTTATATTCGAGATTTTCTAATAAATCAAAATTCACCAATGCTAAATCTCAACATAGAGGGAACAAAATATACGATAAATACAAACTACAATTCACAGAATCAGAATAATCCATTTATTATAACGGCACCTTACTGTCCGGGAATATGTTCCGTCTTAACAATATTTAACCCTCTTGGGAAAGTGTATTTCCAGAACGGTTATGCAGGTCCCGGCGTGGACAACCAATCGGGCACACCGCTGACGATCAACGTGGGTACACCGAACGCCACCCAGACGTTTGACAGCGCCTGGGTGGGGTTCACCGATCAGAACGCCATGGGCAATTCCATAATCAATAATTACGGTACAGTCGCCGTTTCAACTGATCCTATCTACATTACGCCTCCGCCTCCGGAAGCCCAAATTAGCCCGACGATCAACAATTATGGCGTGCTGAATTTCAACGGCTTTGCGACAGCATCTGCAGCGACAATAACAAATTACGCTGGTGGACTGATCCAGTTTAACATCAATGCAACTCGTGGGTCGGCGACGATTGTAAACGCTCAAGGTGCTTCGATCGAATTCGAAGGCATCGACAACGGCACAAGCGTCATTCAAAATTTTGGTACAATCTATTATGATCAAGGAGCTTCAAATAACACTAATATTTCGAATAAAGGCGCCATCTTGTTCAATACCTTCTTTCAAAGCGGCCATCAATATATGAACATAGGATCGATCAATGGTAATGGCGCGATATATTTAAACAATGTTCAGCTTTCGATAGGTGACGACAATTCGGATTCAAAAATAGATGGGACAATCACGTCCGCCGAATATTGCAGCACGCTGCAGTGCTTCCCGGTATCCGGCCCTGGCTCTCTCACCAAAATCGGCACCGGCACACTCACGCTCAATGGCATCAATACCTACACAGGCCTTACGGACGTGCAGGCGGGGAAACTCGTGATCGGCGACAATGCCAACCCCGGCGCCGTGGTCGCCGGTTCCGTGACGATCGAGCCCGGTGCCACTCTTGGTGGCTATGGCACGATCCAGGGCACGCTCACCAACAACGGCATCGTGATCCCGGGCGCGGATGTCGGCACGCTGACGGTGAACGGCAATTATGGTCAGTCGGGCACGGGAAGCCTGCTGGTGGCGGTGACGCCCACCGCCGCATCCCTGTTGCAGGTCGCTGGTTCGGCATCCCTTTCAGGCAATGTGACCTTCGCCTATGCGCCCGGCACCTACACACGAAACACGCTGACCTTCCTCAATGCGGCCGGGGGCATTCAAGGCCAGTTCTCGTCCGTCAGTGAACGGGGGGCGGTGCCAACGAATGTCAGCCGCAGCGTCGGCTATACGGCAACCGCAGCCAATCTGCTCATTGCTGGTGGCAATCCGGTGCCAACCCCCACGCCGACACCGGCACCCACACCAACGCCCACGCCAACTCCCACTCCCACTCCCACTCCCACTCCCACTCCCACTCCCACTCCCACTCCAGCCCCCACGCCAACGCTCGCGTCCGCGTCAACATCCAACTCCGCCAACAGCCAGCAAGCCGACGCCACAGCGTCTCAGGTGGCTGTCGATCCCCCCGCGCCGCCAGACCCGCCGCCCATCGTCATCCGGCCGGCGAATGAGCGGCTGTTCAATGCCCGCATCGGGCTTGCAGCCGGCCAAGCCGGTCAGTCGCTGCAGGCGCTGCTGGAGCGGCCCAAACAGGGCGGGGTGTTTGTGCAGTCCGACACCAGCCCGCTGCATGTGGCAACCGGCCCCGACGCCACCGGATATCGCGCCACCAGAGAGCGCGTGCTGGCGGGCGTGGATTGGCCGGGAGATGATGAAGATCGGCATCTGGGGGTGGTGTTCGGGTTTGATGATGGCTGGCTGCATGACGCTCTGGGTGGCACGGCGCACAGCCAGACCGCGTCGCTCTCGGTCTATGGCGTGACGCAGGCCGGGCCGATCCGCCTCTCTGCCGCGGCGGGTGCCGGGTTCAACGAGGGCCACACCACGCGCCAGACCGGCGCCGGGGCGGCCAGCCAGTCCCAATCCGGCGCGGTGCTGGCGGGCGGCGTGCTGGCGGAATGGCCGATCACGCTGCCCTGGGGCGATGACTTCCTGCAGCTGTCACCCGGCCTGGGCGTGCGGGCCGTCTCGGTAGAGGCCGGCGGGTTTCGGGAGATCACCGCCAAGCAGGCGGCAGGCTTCGCGCTTGCGGGACAGGCAACCGAGCTGGGGTTGGTTGCGGGTGTGGCGCATCTGGGCGTGGCACACAGCATCGCACTCGGCCAGCGCCTGGCGCTGCGGCTGAGCGGCGATGTGGGGTATGAGCAGGCGTCCACCACCCCTTCCCCACACACGCGGGTGATTGCCGCTGACGGCACCGCCTTCACCACACAGCGTGAGGCGCTGGGGCGCGGTGTGACCACGCTGGGACTTGGCGCCGAAATGCAGCGCGGGCTGTGGGCAATATCGATGGGCTATCAGGCGCAGCTGGCGCGCAACTGGACCGGGCAGTCGTTTCAGGCGGGGCTGCGGATGGCGTTCTGAGCCGGAGGCCCGGGATGGGCCGGTGTGCGTTCATCATCGGTCAAGCATTGTCTCGTATCATGAGACAATCCCGTCGCATTTGGGCGAAAACGCCTGAGTCGGATCCTGCCAAAATGCCGAGTGAGCTTTCGATCTCCCCCGTTGCGGCCATCGTGCCGCAGACTACGCCATCCCATGATGCGCAGGCGCCGGCACCGCCGGCCGAGCCCGCACAAGCGGCGCCGATCTATCCCAACCCGTCCTCCCATATCGATCCGGCGACCAATCTTCTGGTGGTGTCGTATCGCAACGAGGCCGGTGCGGTGATCAACCAGATGCCGACATCCCAGCAATTGGCGGCTTATCTGCAGGATCAGGCTGCAAAAACATGACCCGACGCCAGAGACGGCCAGCGCGGAGCCGGCGTTTTGCATCAGGCATGGCCGGCTGGTAACAAGGCCTGGCCACTGCGGCGCAGGTCTTGGGAGCGGGATCTCGTGGTGCAAGACTGTCCCGAGCGTGAGCACCGCGCCACTGACGGCCGAGGTTCAACGATCCGATCCCACCGTCAGGCGGAGTGCGCTGTGATGTCCAACAAGCTGTTTGATCTCACCGGCAAGACCGCGCTGGTCACCGGCTCCTCCCGTGGCCTCGGCCGGGCCATGGCCGAGGGGCTGGCCGAGGCCGGCGCCGCCATCGTGCTCAACGGCGTTGATCGCGCGCGCCTGGCCGAGGCGGCGGCCCAGATGCGGGCACAGGGCTTCACGGTGCACGAGGCGTGTTTTGACGTGACGGATGAGGCGGCGATTGTGGCCGCCTTCGCGCGCTTCGATGCCGAGGGGCTGGCCATCGACATTCTGGTGAACAATGCCGGCATTCAGTTCCGCAAGCCGATGCTGGAGCTTGCGACCGAGGATTGGCGCCGGGTGATCGAGACCAACCTCACCTCCGCCTTTGTGATCGGGCGGGAGGCGGCACGGCGCATGGTGGCGCGCAAGGCGGGCAAGATCGTCAATATCGGCTCGCTGATGAGCGGGCTGGGGCGGGCGACGGTGGCGCCGTATACGGCGGCCAAGGGCGGCATCAAGCTGCTCACCCAGGCGATGACCGCGGAATGGGCGGAGCATGGCGTGCAAGCCAATGCGATCGGGCCCGGCTATATGCTGACCGACATGAACCAGCCGCTGATCGACAATCAGGCGTTCAACGCCTGGGTGGTCGGCCGCACGCCGTCGCGCCGCTGGGGCAGGCCGGAGGAGCTGGTGGGGGCCTGCGTGTTCCTGTCATCGGCCGCGTCCGACTATGTGAGCGGGCAGATCATCTATGTCGATGGCGGGATGACCGCGATCATCTGAGGGAAGACGACGATGAAGGCCGCTGTCATTCACGCAGCCCATGATCTGCGCATCGAGGATGTGCCAACGCCTGCGATGGGCGAGGACGAGGTGCGCATCCGCATCCGTGCTGGCGGCATCTGCGGGTCCGATCTGCATTACTACCATCAGGGCGGGTTCGGCGCGATCCGGGTGCGTGAGCCGATGGTGCTGGGCCATGAGATCGCCGGTGTGGTGGAGGCGGTGGGCGCCGCGGTCTCCGCGGTGCGGCCGGGGGACCGGGTTGCGGTGAACCCGAGCCGGCCGTGCAACAGCTGCGCCTATTGCCTGGGCGGGCAGCCGCGGCATTGCCTGGAGATGCGCTTCTTTGGCAGCGCGATGCGGTTTCCGCATGTGCAGGGCGGCTTTCGCGAGGAGCTGGTGTGCAGCGCGGCGCAGGCGGTGAAACTGCCCGATAGCGTGTCGTTGGAGATGGCGGCGTTTGCCGAGCCGCTTTCGGTGTGTCTGCACGCGGCCAATCAGGCGGGGCCGTTGCTCGGCCGGCGCGTGCTGGTGACGGGATGCGGGCCGATCGGGGCGTTGGCGATCATGGTGGCGCGCCGGTCTGGCGCGCGGGAGATCGTGGCGACCGATCTGGCGGAGGCGCCGCTTGCGATGGCGCGGCGCATCGGGGCTGATCTGGCCATCAACATGAAGGATGATGCGGGCCGGCTTGATCGGTTCGGCGCGGACAAGGGCCATTTCGACGTGGTGTTCGAAGCCTCCGGCAGTGCGGCGGCGCTGATCGCGGCCCTGGGCGTGGCGCGGCCGGGGGCTGTGGTGGTGCAGCTGGGTCTGGGCGGGGACATGACGCTGCCGATCAACACCATCGTTGCCAAGGAGATCCAGCTGCGCGGCACGTTCCGCTTTGATGCGGAATTCGCGGTGGCGGTGGATTTCATCGCTTCCGGCGCCATCGATGTGGCGCCGCTGCTGACCGAGATCGTGCCGCTGGCCGAGGCCGTGCGGGCGTTCGATCTCGCAAGTGATCGCAGCCGGGCGATGAAGGTGCAGCTGGCACTCTGACGGTTCGCCCGGCCTCTGCCGTTTGACGTCCTGCCTGTTGCCTGGCGGCTTTCAAAGCACATCTGATCGGTGATATTGTATGACAAGGATGCAGCAACGATAACAACCGGTCACAAGACCGATCCAAACCCTCTGAGCAGAGAACAGCCCCATGTCCTACACAATCGTGGTCAACGGCGTGCAGCGCAGCGCCGATGTTGATGGCGAGACCCCGCTGCTGTGGGTTTTGCGCGACACGCTCGATCTGAAGGGCACCAAATTCGGCTGCGGTGCCGCGCAATGCGGTGCCTGCACGGTGCATATGGACGGGCATCCAACCCGCGCCTGCCAGACGCCGATCGCCTCGGTGGGCGATGGGCGGATCACCACGATCGAGGCGATCGGGGAGAGCAGCATCGGCCGCGCGCTGCAGGAAGCCTGGATCGAGCATGATGTGCCGCAATGCGGCTATTGCCAGGCCGGGCAGATCATGACGGCGGCGCATCTGCTGAGCCAGACGCCGAAGCCGACCGATGCCGACATCAACGAGGCGATGAGCGGCAATCTGTGCCGCTGCGCCACCTACACGCGCATTCGGGCCGCCATCAAAACCGCAGCAGGAAAGGCCTGAGCCATGTTGGCACGTCGCAATTTCCTCAAGGCCAGTCTCGCCGCCTCCGGCGGGCTGCTGCTGACCACCAGCTTTCCCTCCGCCCGGGCTGCAACCCTTGGCAAGGCCGCCGCGGAAGACGTGGCGCTGAACGCCTATATCGACATCGCGCCCAGCGGGCGGGTGACGATCACGGCCAAGAACCCGGAGATCGGCCAGGGCGTGAAGATCATGCTGCCGATGCTGATCGCCGAGGAGCTTGATGTCTCCTGGGATGATGTGGTGATCACCCAGGCCGATCTGGACACGCGCTATCCTGAGCAGAGTGCGGGTGGCAGCCAGGCGACACCGCGCAACTGGCTGCCGATGCGCCGCGTGGGGGCGGCGGGGCGGCAGATGCTCATGGCCGCGGCCGCCGCCGAATGGGGCGTGCCTGCGTCCGAGTGCGGCACGCGCCCGGGCGAGGTGCTGCATGCGGCCTCCGGACGGTCACTGAGCTATGGCACGCTTGCCGCCAAGGCGGCTGCGCTGCCGGTGCCGGGCCTGGACAGCGTGAAGCTGAAGGACCCCAAGGATTTCCGCATCATCGGCAAGCCCACCCGCAACATCGAGGTGCCGCGTATCGTCACCGGGCAGCCGATGTTCGGCATCGATGTGAGCGTGCCGGGCATGCTCTATGCGGTGTTTCAGAAATGCGATGTGCATGGCGGCAGGCTGGTCCGCTCCAACGTGGCGGAGATCCGCAAGCTGCCAGGCGTGCGCGCCGCCTTCGAGGTGAAGGGCGGGCGTGATCTGCGCGGGCTGCTCGATGGCGTGGCGGTGGTGGCGGAGAGCTGGTGGCAGGCCAACCGGGCGCGCCAGCAGCTGGATATCGTCTGGGATGAGGGCGACATCACCGGCCAGAGCAGCGTGGCCTTCGCCGCCACCGCGGCCGAGCTCGCAAAGGGCAAGCCCGCCGATATCCTGCGCCGGGATGGCGATGTGGCGCAGGGTTTTGCCAAGGCCGCCCATGTGGTGGAGGCGGCGTATAGCTACCCGTTCCTGTCCCATATCGATCTGGAGCCGCAGAACTGCACGGCGCATTTCGCCGATGGCCGGATCGAGATCTGGGCGCCGACGCAGAACCCGGCCCCGGGCTCGGCCCTGGTGTCGCGCACGCTGGGCATTCCGGAGACTGCCATCAAGGTGCACATGGTGCGCGCCGGTGGCGGGTTCGGGCGGCGCCTGTCCAATGATTACATGGTGGAGGCGGCCTGGATCTCGAAAGTGGTGGGCGCGCCGGTGAAGCTGGTCTGGACGCGTGAGGATGACATGCGCCACGATCTGTATCGCCCGGCCGGCTATCACCATTTCAAGGCTGGCGTGGATGCCAGCGGCAGGCTGGTCGCGTTCTCCGACCATTTTGTGACCTTCCGCGAGGGAGATGCGATTGCCAACTCGGCCGATATGCCGGCGGTGGAGTTCCCGGCGCGGCTGGTTGAGAACCTGGAATATGGCGTGTCGATGATGAGGCTGCGCGCGCCCACCGGGCCGCTGAGGGCGCCGCGCTCCAACGGGTTGGGCTTTGCGTTCCAGGGCTTCCTTGATGAGCTGGCGCATGCGGCCGGGCGCGATCCGGTGGCGTTCGCGCGCGATCTGCTGGGGGCGCCGCGCCTGCTGCCGGACCCGCCGGGGCCGCGCCAGGGGCCGGGGTTTGACACCGGGCGGATGCGCGGCGTGATCGACCTGGTGGCGGAGAAATCCGGCTGGGGCAAGACCGCCCTTCCCAAGGGCACCGGCATGGGGCTTGCCTATTACTTCAGCCATCTGGGCTATTTCGCCGAGGTGGTGCAGGCGAGCGTCTCCCCTGCCGGGGAGATCACGGTGGACAAGGTGTGGGTGGCCGGCGACATCGGCAGCCAGATCATCAACCCGCTGAACGCCGAGAACCAGGCGCAGGGGGCAGCACTGGACGGGATCGGCACGGCTTTGGGCCATGGGCTTACCATCGAGGCGGGCAAGATCGTGCAGGGCAATTTCGACACGGTGCTGCCGCTGCGCATGCGCCAGGCGCCGCCGGTGGAGGTGCATTTCAATGTCACCAACCATCCGCCGACCGGGCTTGGGGAGCCGGCGCTGCCGCCTGCGATCCCGGCCTTGGTGAATGCGATCTTTGCCGCCACCGGCAAGCGCATCCGCAGCCTGCCGATCAAGGATATCGACCTTTCGGCGTCCGCGTGATCGGGCTTGCGTGTGTGACGGCTTCGGCCGCGGTTCGGTGGATTGCTTCGCTGCGCTCGCAATGACGGGTGTGGGCGCTGGGAAAAATGCCATGATACGATTTGTCTTTGCCGTGGCTTTTGCCGTGGTCGCCGCAGCCACCCCTGCGCTTGCCGCCGGGGACACGCCGCCGGTCTCGCGCGGGGAGTATCTGGCGCGGGCGGGGGATTGCGTGGCCTGCCATTCCGCCCCGGGCGGGCAGGCCTTTGCCGGCGGGTTGCGGATGGCGACACCGCTTGGGGTGATCACCACCACCAACATCACACCCGATGCCGAAACCGGGATCGGCGAATACAGCCTGGAGGATTTCGAGCGCGCGATGCGACGCGGCATCGCCAAGGATGGGCATCACCTTTACCCGGCGATGCCCTACCCGTCCTATGCCAAGCTGACCGACGCCGATATCGCAGCCCTTTACGCCTATTTCATGCGGGAGGTGGCGCCGGTGCATCAGGCCAACGCACCGAGCGAGATGCCGCGCCTGCTGCGCCAGCGCTGGCCGCTGTCGATCTGGAACGCGCTGTTCGCGCCACAAGCGGGCTTCACGCCCGATCCGACCAAGGATGCCAGCTGGAATCGCGGTGCCTATCTGGTGGAAGGGCCCGGCCATTGCGGCGCCTGCCACACCGCGCGCGGCTGGGCCTGGCAGGAGAAGGCGCTGGACTGGCACAGCGCAGCCTTCCTGGCCGGAGCCAATCTGGATGACTGGTCGGCCTCCAACCTGCGGCGCAACGTGGCGACAGGGCTTGGGGCGTGGTCGAAGGCGGATATCGTGACCTTCCTCAAGACCGGGCATAACCAGCACGCCACAGCCTATGGCTCGATGAGCGATGTGATCGGCAATTCCACGCCCTATCTGTCGGACGAGGATCTGGGCGCGATTGCGAGTTTTCTGGTGTCATTGCCGGCGACGCATGACGAGACGGCATTCCAGTATGACGCGGCCTCGGCCCAGGCGCTGCTGGCGGGCAAGGCGGAGGCGCCGGGGGCCAAGGTGTATTCGGCCGCCTGCCAGAGCTGCCATCTGGCGACCGGGGCCGGTGCACCGCCCTTCATGCCGAAACTGGCTGGCAATCCGACCGTGCTCGACCCTGATCCGGCCTCGCTGATCAATGTGGTGCTGAACGGGGCGGCGCCGCTGCTGGCCAAGGGGCGGCCGGATGCGTATCGCATGCCGCAGCTGCGCCAGCAGTTGAACGACCGGCAGATCGCCGATGTGGTCAGCTTCATCCGTGGCGCGTGGGGCAACCACGCCGGGGCGGTTGCGGTGGAGGACGTGGCGGCGCTGCGCGCGCGGACGAGCCCGAGTTCGGATCGGGTGGTGCTGCTCAGGATGCACTGAGCGCGGCGCGGGCGGCGCTGCTTTGGTGTCTGGGCGCAGGGTTTGGCTTTTGGCAGAGAGAAGGCGGAGGTGCTTCGCACTTCCGCCCTACGAGATGAGGGGGGTGACGGCGTTGCCGTCACCCCGTCCTGATCAGGCCAGATCGAAGCGGTCCAGCATCATCACCTTGTTCCAGGCCTGCACAAAATCGGCCACGAACTTCGCCTCGTGGCCCGCCTCGGCATAGACCTCGGCCAGGGCGCGCAGCTGGGAGTTGGAGCCGAACACCAGATCGGCGCGGGTGCCGGTCCATTTCACAGCACCGGTCTTGAGGTCACGCCCCTCGAACGCCGTCTCGGCCGGCGAGGTCTTCGACCATTTGGTGTTCATATCCAGCAGATTGGTGAAGAAATCGGTGCTCAGCACGCCGACCCGGTGGGTGAGCACGCCGTGCCTGGATTGGCCGTGATTGGCGCCCAGCACGCGCAGGCCGCCGACCAGCACCGTCATCTCCGGGGCGGTCAGGGTCAGCAGATTGGCGCGCTCGACCAGCAGCTCCTCGGCCGGGCGCATCAGATGCGTGCCCTCGAAGTTGCGAAACCCGTCGACCTTGGGCTCCAACACGGCGAAGGAATGCGCATCGGTTTGCTCGGCCGTGGCATCGGTGCGGCCGGGGGTGAAGGGCACGGTCACGCCATGGCCGGCGGCCTTGGCCGCCGCCTCCACCGCGGCACAGCCGCCCAGCACGATCAGATCGGCGAGCGAGACCTTCTTGCCGTCTGTCCGGCCGGTGTTGAAGCCCGCCTGCACCTTTTCGAGCGCCGCCAGCACACGGGCCAGCTCGGCCGGCTGGTTGACCGCCCAATCCTTCTGCGGGGCCAGGCGGATGCGCGCGCCGTTGGCGCCGCCGCGCTTGTCCGTGCCGCGGAAGGTGGAGGCCGACGCCCAGGCGGTGGTGACCAGCTGGGCGATGCTGAGGCCCGAAGCCAGGATGCCGGCCTTGAGGGCTGCGATGTCAGCCGCGTCGATCAGCCTGTGATCCACCGCCGGGACCGGGTCCTGCCAGATCAGCTCCTCGGCCGGCACGTCCGGGCCGAGATAGCGGGCGCGGGGCCCCATGTCGCGATGGGTGAGCTTGAACCAGGCGCGGGCGAAGGCATCCGCCAGCTGGTCCGGGTTGGCGTGGAAGCGCTTGGAGATTTCGAGATAGGCGGGGTCGGCCTTCATCGCCATGTCCGCCGTGGTCATCATCGGCGCGTGGCGCTGCGTGGGGTCCTGCGCGTCCGGCACGGTGCCGTCGCCGGCGCCGCCCTTGGGCCGCCATTGATGGGCGCCGGCCGGGCTTTTGGTCAGCTCCCACTCATAGCCGAGCAGATTGTCGAAATAGCCGTTGTCCCATTTGATCGGGTTGTTGGTCCAGGCGCCTTCGATGCCGCTGGTGATGGTGTCCGTGCCATGGCCGGAGCCGAAGCTGTTGATCCAGCCCAGGCCGAGCGTTTCCATCTCGGCCCCTTCCGGCTCGCGGCCGACATATTTGTCGGGGCTGGCGGCGCCATGTGCCTTGCCGAAAGTGTGGCCGCCGGCGGTGAGTGCCACGGTCTCCTCGTCGTTCATCGCCATGCGGGCGAAGGTCTCGCGGATATCACGCGCCGAGGCCAGCGGGTCCGGCACGCCGTTCGGGCCTTCCGGGTTGACGTAGATCAGCCCCATCTGCACGGCACCCAGCGGGTCTTCCAGCACGCGATCGCCGGTGTAGCGCGCATCGCCGAGCCAGGTGGTCTCGGGGCCCCAGTAGATATCCTCCTCCGGCTCCCAGATATCCGGGCGGCCGCCGCCGAAGCCGAAGGGCTTCAGCCCCATCGATTCGATGGCGCAGTTGCCGGCGAGGATGAACAGATCGGCCCAGGAGAGTTTGCTGCCGTATTTCTGCTTGATCGGCCAGAGCAGGCGGCGTGCCTTGTCCAGATTGCCGTTGTCGGGCCAGGAGTTCAGCGGTGCGAAGCGCTGGCTGCCGCTGCCGGCGCCGCCACGGCCGTCCTGGATGCGGTAGGTGCCGGCGGCGTGCCAGGCCATGCGGACCATGAACGGGCCGTAATGGCCGTAATCGGCCGGCCACCAGGGCTGGCTGTCCGTCATCAGCGCCATCAGGTCGGATTTCACGGCGGCGAGGTCGAGTGTCTTGAACGCGGCGGCGTAATCAAACCCCTCCCCCATCGGGTTGGATTTGGACGAGTGCTGATGCAGCACCTTGAGGTTGAGCTGGTTGGGCCACCAATGCTGGTTGGCGAAACTGCCGGCTGATTTGTGCTTCTGGGCGCCGTGCATCACGGGGCATTTGGCCTGGTCGTCCATCGATCCCTCCGGTGTGTTTTGCGTTGTTCTACCTTCTCCTGGATAGGATGTCAGGTTCAATCGATCCAATTGATTTTATATGGCATATCAATCGATCAAATCGATATTTGGCGGTGTCGTGTCTCAGCCGGCGGTTTCATCGAGGAGGGCGGGATCGCCGGGGGCGGTGGCCCAGGCCAGACCGGTGAGGGTGATGATGCGGCGGCCGCTGCCGTCGAGCTGGCAGACGATGAGGTCCTGCTCCTCGATATAGGCCAGCACGCGGCGGGCGCGGCCGGTTGAGCGTGTGCCATAGGCGCGGGCGATGGCGGCATCGGACGGGCATGGCGCGCCGGTGCGGGCGGCGTGGGCCAGCATGAGGAAGATGCCCTGCATGTCGTCCGGCAGGGTGTCGGCCCGGCTGGTGACATCCTGCCAGGCGGATTCCTCGGCCATGGTTTCACTGATGCCGGCGCGGGCACGGGTGAGCAGGCGGCGGAAGGCGTTGAGATCGGGCACGTCGGCACCAAGGCCCGCGATGCGGCAGCGCACCAGGAAATCCTGGTAGAGCACGGAATGGGCGCGATAGGCGGCCTCCGGATCGGCGAGGACCTCGCGCAAGATGGTCTCCAGCCTTTCCCTGCGGGCGGCGAGCAGTTCGGCGCTGGGAGGAGTGGGGGCGTCTTCCCCGGCAGCCTGGGCGCCGGATGCGGCGGGTTTGGCGGCCATCAGCTGGCTCAGCAGGTCGGGCGGTGGCGGGGCCTGGCGGCGGGGCGGGCGGGCGGCCTCGGGCGGTGGGGCTGCCAGGATGACGGCGTGCGCATCCGCAAGCGGTGCTTCGGGCAGCGGGGTGAGGCGCTGGATCTGGTTGCGCGGTTGGGTTTGGGTGGCGCCGATGCGCAAAGGGAGCGGCCTGCGCGACAGAGCGGGGCCGAGGGCGATGAAATGGCCGCGCTCCAGATCGCGGAAGGCTTCCGCCTGGCGGCGCTCCATGCCCAGCAGATCGGCGGCGCGCGCCATGTCGATGTCGAGAAAGGTGCGGCCCATCAGGAAGTTGGAGGCTTCGGCGGCGACGTTCTTGGCGAGCTTGGCCAGGCGTTGGGTTGCGATGATGCCGGCCAGGCCGCGTTTGCGGCCGCGGCACATCAGGTTGGTCATGGCGCCGAGGGAAAGTTTGCGCGCCTCGTCCGACACCTCGCCCGCAACCGCGGGGGCGAAGAGCTGGGCTTCGTCCACCACGACCAGCATGGGATACCAATGGTCGCGCTCGACCTCGAACAGGCCGCCGAGGAAGGCGGCGGCGCGGCGCAGCTGGGTTTCGGCGTCGATGCCTTCGAGGTTGAGCACGGTGGAGACGCGGTGGATGCGGGCGCGTTCGCCGGCCAGCTGGAGGGCGTGTTCGGTGTGGGCCTCGGCGTCGATCACCAGATGGCCGAAGCGCTCCGCGATGGTGACGAAATCGCCCTCGGGGTCGATGATGCTCTGCTGCACCCAAGGGGCGGATTGTTCGAGCAGGCGGCGCAGCAGATGCGATTTGCCGGAGCCGGAATTGCCCTGCACCAGCAGGCGGGTGGCGAGCAGCTCCTCCAGGTCGAGCATCGCCGGACCGCCTTGCGGGGTCTGTCCCATCTCGATTGCCACCGTCATGTGCCTGCTCCGGCCTGTGCTGCCCAAAGCTGATCTATCAACCCGACCGCGCCCGGTTGGGCAAGCGCGCGTTCCTCCGGTCTGGCACGAATGGGCGATGCGGCAGACAGGCGGGCGTTTTCGGTGCAGGGTTTGGCCATGATGCGACGTGATGCGGTGCGAATTCGCTGGCTGGCGCTGGAGGCGGTGGAGGCGGCTGATCTGGCACGGTTCGAGGCCATGCTGGATGGTTCGGAGCGGGCGCGGGCGGCGCGGTTTCGGCGGGCGGAGGATCGGGCCAGCTACGTGGCGGCGCATGCGCTGCTGCGGCGGATGCTGAGCGACGTGGCGCCGGTGGCGGTGACGGCGTGGCG
>CAIYCW010000154.1 GCA_903924855.1 uncultured Rhodospirillales bacterium
TCAAATGCGCCTGGTGCCACGCTGTCCCAGACGGCGCGCGGCGTGCCGATATCGACGACATGGATGTCCCCGCACAGCAGCCGCCCCGGGAACAGCACATGGCCGGGCTTCTTGCGAAAGAAGGTGACGGTGAGGGTGGCGTTGATGGCGCCGAGATTTTCGCCGGTGTCGCCCATCACCCCGCTCGGCACGTCGATCGCGGCCACCGGCAGACCGCTTTGCGCGACATGGGCGAGAATATCGGCGGCCTCTCCGGCGAGCGGACGGCTGAGGCCCGCGCCGAACAGCGCATCGATGACGAGCTCGGCACCGTCCAGCACGCCGGGCGAGACGCGTTCGATGGCGCCGCGCCACAGCCTTGCATGATGCAGCGCATCGCCCTGCAGCCGGGCCGCATCACCAAGCAGGGCCAGGCGGACCGGCCAGCCGGCATCAGCCAGCAGCCGGGCTGCGACAAACCCGTCCCCGCCATTGTTGCCCGGCCCACACAGCACCGCCACGGGACGGAGCGACCAGCGCTGCTGGATGGCGCGGGCGACGGCGTCGCCCGCGTTCTTCATCAGGGTCATCCCGCTGATGCCGGCTTCGATCGACAGCCGATCCGCCGCCGCCATCTGGGCCACGGTCAGCAGGGCGGTGTCCTGGTTCAACATGGTGCGGCGTGTTCCAGACGTTCGAGGCAATCATATTCTCGGATCAGACCGGCGCTTCGGCGTCGATATAGCGGACCAGCTTTTTGTTCACGAATTCCTGGATACCCATATCGCCCAGTTCGCGGCCATAGCCGGTGTCCTTGATGCCGCCAAACGGCAGATCGGCGTCCGACCAGGAGATGTTGTTGATGAACATCATGCCGGTCTCAACCGCGCTTGCAACGCGCTTGCCGCGGGCGAGATCCTTGGTGAACACCGAGCCACCCAGGCCGAAATCCGAATCATTGGCCAGGGCGATCGCAGCCGCCTCGTCCTTGACGCGGAAGAACATCGCGACGGGGCCGAAGAACTCGTCGCGAAACGCCGGGTTGGCGGGTTCGACATGGGTGAGGATGGTGGGCTGCATGAACGCCCCAGGTCTGTCCTCACGTTGCCCCCCCAAGGCGATCCGGGCCCCGTGTTTCACCGCGACATCGACCTGTGCGAGCAGCTGGAGCAGAGCGGCCTCGCTTGAAAGCGGGCCCATCGTGGTTGTCTCATCCATCGGATCGCCGGCCTTGAGGGCCGCCATCGCTGACGTGAAGGCGGCGAGGAATGTGTCGGCCACCGCCTCCACCACGATGAAGCGCTTGGCCGCGCAGCAGGTCTGGCCGCAATTGTACATCCGACCCCAGAGCGCCCATTTGATGGTCCGCTCCATGTCGGCATCGTCCAGCACGATGAAGGCGTCGCTGCCGCCCAGCTCCATCGAGGACGGTTTCAGCGCCTTGCCGGCAGCGGCGGCAATGACACGTCCCGCCGCGGTGCTGCCGGTCAGCGCCACGCCCTTGACGCGGCGATCATCGATCAGCGCGCCCGATTGGGTGTGGGAGATCATCAGGTTGGTGTAGAGGCCGGCAGGAGCGCCGGCATCGAGCAGCAGCTTCTCGAATGCGATGGCGCATTGCGGCACGTTGCCGGCGTGCTTCACCAGCACGGTGTTACCCGCCATCAGATGCGGGCCTGCGATCCGGGCGAGCTGGTAATACGGGAAGTTCCACGGCTCGACGCAGAACACCACGCCGATCGGGCTGCTTTCCATATGGCCGATGCCGTGCTCCGGATTGAGCTTCACATCCGCCAGGAAGCGCTCGGCGTTCTTGGCGTAGTAATCCAGGATCTTGGAGCTGAACTCGACCTCGCCCTTTGCCTCGCTGATCCGCTTGCCCATCTCCAGCGTCATGATATGCGCGAAATGATCGGCCTGTTCGTGCAGCAGCCGGGCCGCCTGATGGATGACCTTGGCACGCTCATCGTAGCTCTTGGTCTTCCATGTGGCGAAGCAGGACACCGCCAGGGCCAGCTTCTCCTCCAGCTGCTGGTCGGTGAGTTCCTTGAAGGACTTGATGGTTTTGTTATCGAACGGGTTGATGCTCTGGTAGCTCATCTGAAAATTCCCTTGGGGCGGCAGGCTTGGAGCGGTCTCGATCAGGCCTCGATGATCACCTTCAGCGCGTGGGTGTCTGCCGCGTGGCCGAACGCGTCATAGGCCTTGATGATGTCGTCGAGCTTGAAGTGATGGGTGATCAGTCGTGTTGGATCGATCTTCTTCGCCCCCACGCTTTTGAGCAGCATCGGGGTGCTGGAGGTGTCGACCAGACGCGTGGTGATGCTGATGTTGCGGTCCCACAGACGCTCGAGGTGCAGATCGACCTTTTTGCCATGTACGCCGATATTGGCGATGACACCGCCGGGGGCGATGATTTTCTGGCACATCTCGAACGTGGCCGGGATTCCAACCGCCTCGATCGCGGTGTCCACGCCGATGCCGCCGGTGAGCTTCATCACCTGCTCAGGCGCTGTGCCATCCGTACTGTTGACGGTGGCGGTGGCGCCGAATGTCTTGGCGATGGTGAGGCGGCCTTCGTCCAGATCGATCATGATGATCTCGGCTGGTGAATAGAACTGGGCGGTGAGCAGGGCTGCGAGGCCGATCGGGCCTGCGCCCACGATGGCAACGACGCTGCCGGGTTTCACCTGGCCGTTGAGCACGCCACATTCGAAGCCGGTCGGCAGAATGTCGCTCAGCATCACCAGCGCCTCCTCATCAGCACCTTCCGGGATCGGGTAGAGGCTGGTGTCCGCATAGGGAATGCGGACGAACTCGGCCTGGGTGCCGTCAATGCTGTTGCCGAGGATCCACCCGCCGGTGGTGCAATGCGAATACATCTGACGCCGGCAATAGACGCATTTGCCGCAGGCGGTGACACAGGAGATCAGCACGTGATCACCGGCCTTGAAATTGGCGACGCTGGTGCCGACGCACTCGATCACGCCCACACCCTCATGGCCGAGCACGCGGCCGGGTGTGCAGGTTGCAACGTCGCCTTTGAGGATGTGCAGATCTGTGCCGCAGATCGTCGTCTTGGTCACCCGCACGATGGCGTCGGTGGGGGCGCTGATCTCCGGCTTCGGATGGTCCTGCAGCTTCTTCTCGCCAATGGCGGTGTAGACGAGGGCTTTCATGACACGTTTCCGATCTTGTTCTTCTGGCGGTGTGACAATTGTTTGAAAGACAGCAGGGGGCGGGCACGGCAGGATTGACTGACATGGCGCAAGCCGCAGCACGCCCCGGCAGCAGGGATGCCGGAGCTGCCGATCCTGATATGTGCCATGGCAAGGATTGGCGCGTTGCGGGTCGACATCGGCAGCCCCCGGATTTCTGAGCGAACCGTAGGAGTGGCCCCGGCATGCGGGCAGGATCGGAATCTACCCGCCGCCACCAGACATTTATTCAGAGTTACTTGCCCGGGGTGTGAGTGAATTCCACATGCTGCCGCTTTCGAACCTCGGTGTCCGGCCCTGTGGCCCTTCATAATGGGGGTTGAACCACGTTGTTCGGTCATGGGGCAGGCCGGTGCATGGTTGCGCGCGGCCTGTTAGCCTGTGCCCATGCCGGACAAATTCTCCCTCGAATATCGCGATCTGTTGGCGTTTCTGGCGGTGGCGCGCTGTGGCAGCTATTCGGCGGCCGCCTTGCAGCTGAACCTGGCGCAATCCGCGCTCAGCCGGCGCATTCTGCGGCTGGAGGCCGATCTGGGGGTGAGCCTGTTCGAGCGGCACGCCCGCGGGGTGAGCGTGACGCCGGCCGGACAGTCCCTGCTGCCGCGCATCGAGAAGCTCGATCTCGAACTGCGCCAGATCGAACAGGAGATGCGAGGCTTCGGGCTGGCTGCGGCCGAGGACGTCCGCATCGCCATGCCGCAGGGCGCGGCGCGGCTGCTTACCTCGCCGATGGTTGCGGCGTTTCGCACGCTGCACCCGCACACACGGCTGCAGATCTTCGAGCGTGACAGCATGCACAACCAGGATGCGGTGCGCAGGGGTGAGGTGGATCTGGCCCTGGCCTATGCCGCCCGCCCCCATGCCGAGCTGGAGCTGACGCCGCTGCTGTTCGAGCGCATCTTTGTCATCGCCCCGCAAGCCGGTGACTGGCCGGAGAGCTTCAGCCTGGCGGAGCTGGCACGGCTCAAACTGATCCTGCCCGGCCTGCCGCACGGCTATCGCCGGGTGATCGAGACCGCGATGCAGGGTGAAGGGCTCGCCCCCAACATCATCCTGGAGGTCAACGGCTTTGCCACTTCGCTGGAGATGGTGCAGCAGGGGCTTGGCTGCACCATCTCCACCTATCCGCCGGTGCAGGCACAGATCGAGGCCGGCGGGCTACGCTGCATCCGCATCAGATCGCCGGTCTGCGAGGTGATGCTGTCCTTGGTGCAACGACGTGACAGCGCAATGCCGCCCGTGGTGCGCTCGCTGAAATCTGTGATCGAGGCGGTGGCCGGAGAGCTTTCGCCGGGCCCGCATTGGCGCCGGGCGGAGCGTTAGGGGGAGAAAGCAAGACCTTCTTTTTGTGAACAAAAAGAAGCAAAAAAACTGTTGGGACCTGGGGGCCTGGCGTGGTCAGAAGCGCGCGCCTATGCCGGATTGAGATTGGGCTGTTCCCCAAATTGAATTTGTGCGCCCCGCCCGCGCCGCCATCATACGCCCAGGGACAGGCGCCGCAGCGCCTGCAAAGCCAGCGCCACAAGCTGGGGGAAACATCACGATGGATGCCGTCGATCTCGAAGTGATTCATCAGTCCACGCTACAGGTGGCGCGCGAGCTGACGCTGAACATGCTGCGCACCGGCTATTCCACCATCATCAAGGAAAGCCAGGACTTCACCTTCGCCATCTTCGACAGGCGGGGCCGCCTTGTGGCGCAGGGCATTCCGCAGCCGCTGCATATCGGCCCGCTGGCCGCCCAGGTGAACGAGATCCGCCAGGTGTTCGCCGGCAAGACCGATCCGGGCGACGCCTTCATCGTCAATCACCCCTACCGCGCCTGCCAGAACCACGCGACCGATGTGACCGTGATCTCCCCGGTCTTCGCGGACGGCAAGCTGGTCGCCTATATCGGCAACATCGCCCACAAGCCCGATCTCGGCGGCAAGGTGCCCGGCACCAACAGCGGCGATGCCACCGACCTGTTCCAGGAAGGCCTGCTGATCCCGCCGCTGAAGATCCAGAAGCGCTTCGAGCTGAACGATGATCTGCGCGAGATGATCTGCGCCAACACCCGCACGCCGGAGGTCACCTGGGGTGATCTCAACGCGCAGATCAAGACCAACAATTACGGGCTGGAGAAGCTGGCCGATCTGTTCGGCAAATACGGCACCGACACGGTGCTGGCCTGCTGGGAACGCTGGATGGATATCTGCGAGCAGGAGCTGCGCCGCGAGATCGCCAGGATCCCGGATGGAATCTACGGCCCCGAGACCGATTATCTGGATGATGACGGCGTCGATCTCACCCGTTCGCACCGCATCACGGCCACATTGGAGGTCAAGGGCGACACGCTGCACTTCATCCTCGACAGCGATCAGCAGGCGCGCGGGCCGATCAATCTGCGGCCCTGCGTGTCGCGCAACTTCATCGAATGCCTGGTGAAGATGGTCTTCATCCCGACCCTGCCGGTCAATGGTGGGCTGTCGCGCGTGGTGGAGGTGAGCTACCCGCAGGAAGGCTCGCTGCTCAACCCGCGCTATCCGGCGGCGGTGAACATGTATGTGCGGCCGAGCCAGATCACCACCTCGGTGGTGATGCGCACGCTGGCACGCGCGGTGCCGGGCCGGGTGCCGGCGCCTGGCAGTGCGGCCGGCGGCTCGCTCAGCAGTGTCGGCCGGCATCCGCAGACGGGGCGGGTCTTCGCGCAATACGAGATCTTCAATGGCGGCAGCGGCGCGCGGCCGGATGCGGACGGCGTGAGTGCGATGGATGAGCTGGTGATCAACGTGATGAACACGCCGGTGGAGGCGCTGGAGACCGAGTTTCCGGTGCGTGTGGAGCGCTACGAGCTGGCAACCGATTCGGCAGGTCCTGGCACGTTCCGCGGCGGACTTGGCACGCGCCGGCAATGGCGCATCCTGGGCGATGAATCGGCGGTCAATCTGCGCGCGGACCGGTTCAAATTCGCCTCCCCCGGCCTGTTCGACGCCCTTCCGGCCCAGCCCTCGCACGCGACCTTCAACCCCGGCTGCGCGGATGAGCGGCCGCTCACCTCCAAGGTGGCCGGGCTGCGGCTGAAGCGGGGCGATCAGGTGGCGTTTCAGTTGGGCGGCGGGGGCGGTTGGGGCAACCCCAAGGCGCGCGACCCCGAGCGTGTGCGCAGCGACGTGCTGAACGGCTATGTGTCGCTGGAGGCGGCGCGGCGGGATTACGGCGTGGCCTTCCATGCCGACCTTTCTATCGATGAGGACACCACACGATCCCTGCGCGGCGCGGAGACACGCCCATGAGCCTGCGCATCGGCATCGACGTGGGTGGCACCTTCACTGACGTGACGGGGTTTGACGACCGCTCGGGCGAGATCGTGCTGATCCGCAAATACGCCTCCAACCCGGCGGCGCCGATGACGGTGATGGCCAGGATCGCAGCCGATCTGGCAGCCGAATACGGGCCTGAATCGGTTTCGCTGGTGCTGCATGGCTCGACGGCGGCCCTCAACACGCTGCTGGAGGACAAGGGCGTCAAGGTCGGGCTGCTCACCACGGATGGGTTTCGCGACGTCTATGAGATCGGCCGGCAATGGCGCGGCGATGAGGTGTTCAACATCTTTGCCCCCGCCCCCAAGATGCTGCTGCAGCGCCGGTCGATCTTCGAGGTGCGCGGCAGGCTCGATCCGCGCGGCGAGATCGTCACACCCCTCAACCGCGAAGACGTGGAACGCGCGGTGGCCGCCCTGCTTGCCCAGAGTGTGGAGGCGATCGCGATCGCCTTCCTGTTCTCCTATGCCAATCCGGCGCAGGAGCGCGAGGCGGCGGAGATTGTGCGCAGCCTGGCTCCTGGCCTGTTCGTCTCACTGTCGTCTGAGGTGAACCCGGAATGGCGCGAATATGAACGCACCGCGTCCACCGTCGCCAACGCCTATATCGGCCCGCCGGTTGCGCGCTATCTGCAGCAGCTGGAGGCGCTGCTGCTCGGCACCTTCCCGCAATGCCGCGCGCTGATGATGAAATCCGATGGCGGCGCCGGCAGTGCCGCCATGCTGGCGCAACGCCCGATCCAGACCGTGATGTCCGGCCCCGTCGCGGGGGTGATCGGTAGCCGCTATCTTGGTGATCTGAAACAGGTGGAAAACCTGATCACCTTCGATGCCGGCGGCACCAGCTCGGACATGGCGGTGATCCCGGGGCGGCCGCAGTTCCGCTCCGAGGTGAGCGTGGGCCGCCATCCGCTGCGCACCCAGACGGTGGATATCGACACGATCGGCGCCGGTGGCGGCTCGATCGCCGCGGTGGAGTTGAGCGGCGTGCTGAAAGTAGGACCGCGCAGTGCCGGCGCGGTGCCGGGGCCCGCCTGTTACGGGCGTGGCGGCACCGAGCCGACATTGACGGATGCGCTGGTGGTGCTGGGCCATCTGAGCCCGACCGATCTGCTGCAGGGTGGCATGGCGCTGGATCACGACGCGTCCTGGACGGCCGTGCGTACCCACCTGTCCGACAGGCTCGGCATGAGCGAGACCGAGGCGGCCTGGGGTGTGTTGACCGTGCTGGTCAACAACTGCGTCACTGCGATGCGCACCATCACCGTCGAGCGTGGCTATGATCCGCGCGAATTCACCCTTGTGCCGTTCGGCGGCATGGGCCCCGCCATTGCGGGACGGATCGCAGCCGAACTCGGCGTGCGCCGCCTGCTGGTGCCACGCGATCCGGGCACGTTCAGCGCCTGGGGCATGCTGGTGACCGATGTGCATCAGGAGCGCAGCCAGACCAGGCTCACAGCGCTCGACGACACCACGCCCGAGGATGTCGAGGCGATCTTCGCAGGGATGGAGGCGGAGGTGCTGGCCGATCTGGCGCGCGAGAACTTCCCGCCCGAGCGGCTGCGCACGCTGCGCTTCGCCGGCATGCGCTATCGCGGCCAATCCTATGAGATGGCGGTGCCTTTGGGGCATGTTGCAACCAGGGAGGATCTGGCCGAGCTCGGCCAGCGCTTTCACACCGCCCATCAGCGCCGCTACGGCCACAGTGCCGAGGGTGAGCGGATCGACATCGTCACCTTCAAGGTCACCGGCATCGGCGGGATCGACAAGCCGGTGCTGCGCACGGTCGCGCGGCACAGCGCGGCCATGGCAGCCCCTATCGCCATCCGCGCCGTGGAGTTTGGGCCTGCCGGCAGAAGCGACACGCCGGTCTATCGCCGCGCCGATCTGCAGCCGGGCGATGAGCTG
Organism: uncultured Rhodospirillales bacterium; assembly: GCA_903924855.1. GTDB lineage: Bacteria > Pseudomonadota > Alphaproteobacteria > Acetobacterales > Acetobacteraceae > CAIQQQ01. Next base: position 8,406 of record CAIYCW010000154.1, read on the forward strand.
GTCGGTCCCGCCATTCTGGAGGAGCCGACCTCCACCGTGGTGCTCTACCCGGGCCAGAGGCTGCTGGTGGATGCGATGCTGAATTTGGAGATCGAACTGCCCCACCGCTAGCATCCGACACCAGCAGGCCCGGAGCATATCGGGCCGCATGAGGAAACCGCTCCGCATCATGACCACGCCGTCTCCACAAGCAACGCTCGATGCCCCGCCCAAGGCGGCGGGTTTGGCGTGGCCGCTGCGCTGGCAGCGGCGGCTGATCGGCGGCGCCACGGTGCTGGGGCTGGTGGCGCTGTGGCAGGCGGTGGTGAGCCTGGGGCTGATCGATCCGCTTTACATCTCCTCGCCTGTGCTGGTGATTCAGGCCGGGATCGGCGCGTTTCAGGATGGCGATATCTGGGCGGATATCCGGGTCAGCTCCATCGAGTTCTGCGTGGGTTATCTGGCCGCGATCGCCATCGGCATTCCGCTTGGGTTGGCCACCGGCATGAACCGCCGCTTCAGCTATCTGCTGGGGCCGTTCATCGACATCATGAATGCAGTGCCGCGGGTGACGTTCCTGCCCATATTGATCCTGTGGTTCGGCATCGGGCTGTGGTCGAAATTCGCCGTGGTGTTCCTCGGCGCCCTGGTGCCGATCGCGATTGCCACCGACACCGGCGTGCGCACCAACGAGGCGCGTTTCGTGCGGGTGGCGCGCAGCTTCGGCGCGTCGCGGCTGAAGCTGCTGACCAGCATCATCCTGCCCGGCACGGTGCCCTATCTGTTCACCGGGCTGAAATACGGCGCCGGGCGCGCGCTGCTCGGCGTGGTGGTGGGGGAGCTTTACGCCTCCACCGCGGGGGTCGGCCACATGATCGCCGATGCCGGCAATCTGTTCGACACCAGCACGGTGATGTTCGGGGTGACGCTGTTCATGGTAACCGGCATCGGTGTCACCACCCTGCTCAACCGCATCGAGCAGCATTTCGACCGCTGGCGCCCGCAGGAGCAGCAGCGATGACGGCACTGATCCGCCTTTATCGCGGCCATGAGCGGCTGGCGCTTGGCCTGCTGTCGATGAGCCTGTTCCTGATCGCCTGGCAGGGCCTGGCGGATGGCTGGTGGGCGGATGCGCTGCAGCGTGTCTCAGGCCAGAGCGTGACCTTGCTGCGGATCAAGCCGATCTTCCTGGCCTCGCCCTGGCGCATCGCCACCACGGCGTGGCAGCTTTATTTCGTCACCGGTGAGATGTGGCGTCATCTCGGGCTCAGCGCCTTCGAGTTCAGCGTGGCGTTTGTCGCGGCACTGGTGGTGGGCATGCCGGCCGGGCTGATCGCCGGGCGCAACCGGTTGCTGTCCTATGCTGCGGACCCGTTGCTGACGGCGCTGAGCGCCATGCCACAGGTGGCGTTGATCCCGCTGGTGGTGCTGTGGATGGGCACCGATGTGACGGCGCGCATCTTCATCATCGCCTTGCTGATGCTGGTGCCGATCCTGATCAACGCGCATGCGGCAGCCCGCACTATCGACCCCAGGCTGCTCAAATTGGCACGCAGCTTCGGTGCGTCCGAGCGCCAGGTGTTTCGCTCCATCGTGCTGCCCTCCGCCACGCCCTATCTGCTGGCCGGTACACGCTTTGCCATCGGCCGCGGCATGATCGGCATCGTGGTGGGCGAGATATATGGCTCCTCCACCGGGGTGGGGGTGATGATCAACCAGTCCGGCGCGCAGTTTCAGACCGCGCGGGTGTTCGTGGGCGTGCTGACCATCGTGGTGGCCGGCATGGCGCTGTCCGAGCTGGTGCGGCGCATCGAGAAACGCTGCCATGTCTGGCGCCAACCCTCTCTTGAACAGGCGTGAACCCGCGCATGACCGTCAAACTCGAAGCGCGCAATATCAGCCTCAGCTATGGCGATCCGGCCAGTGGCGGGAATCTGCTGGCGCTGTCGGACATCAATCTGCAGGTGCGCGAGGGGGAGTTCGTCTCCATCGTCGGCCCCTCCGGCTGCGGCAAGACCACGTTTCTCTCGGTGGTGGACGGGCTGATCCGGGCCAGCGCCGGGCAGATCCTGGTGGACGGGCATGTGGTGACAAAGCCCGGGCGCGACCGCGCCGTGGTGTTTCAGGATGCCTCGCTGCTGCCCTGGCGCAGCGTGAGGCGCAACGTCCTCTACGGGCTGGAATGTGCCGGCATCACCGGCCGGCCGGCGGAGGAGCGTGCGGCCCATTTCATCGACATGGTGGGTCTGCGCGGCTTTGAGGAGCGCTATCCCTATCAGCTCTCGGGCGGCATGCAGCAGCGGGTGAACCTGGCGCGCGCGCTGGTGATGGACCCGGAATTGCTGCTGATGGACGAGCCCTTCGCGGCACTCGACGCCCAGACGCGCGAGATGATGCAGGAGGAGCTGCTGCAGATCTGGCGTGCCTCCGGCAAGACGGTGCTGTTCATCACGCATCAGATCGACGAGGCGATCTTTCTATCCGATCGGGTGATCGTGTTCTCTGCCCGTCCCGGCCGGGTGAAGGAGAGTGTGGACATCACGCTCGATCGTCCGCGCTCGCTGAAGCTGAAACGCGATCCACGGTTTCATGCCCTGGAAGACCGGATCTGGGGCCTGATCCAGGAGGATGGCGGCCCGCCCGCACGCTGAGCCCACCCCCGAACAAGCCCCAACCATAAGAGCAAGGAATCCAACCATGCCGAACCTGGTCTACACCACCCGCCGTGCCGCACTGGCCGCAATCGCGCTGCTGGCCAGCGCAGGCCTTGCGGCGCGGGCGGATGAGCTGATCCCGTTCAAATTCGCCGTCTCCACCCCGGTTGCCTCCATCCTGCCGGTCTATCTGGCGCAGGCCGGCGGCTTCTATGAGAAGCAGGGGCTGAAGGTGGAGATCATCTCCACCGAGGGCGGCACGCGCGGCATCCAGGTGCTGCTGTCCGGCGAGATCCAGGGCCTGCATGTGGGCCTGTCGCCGGTTGTGGAGGCGAATTCGCAAGGCGCCGATCTGCGCGCCATCGCGGCCACCACCAACACGCTACCGATCACCCTGTTTTCCACCAAGCCGCTGACGCCGAAACTGCCCAACGGCACCACGATCGGCATCAGCACGCTGGGCTCGGAGACCGATATCGCGCTCACCATCGCGCTGACCGCGATGGGGCTGAAACGCGACGACATGCAGATCACCCAGATCGGCGGCACCTCGCAGCGCTTCGCCGCCATGCAGGCCGGCCGCATCCAGGCCGCCCCGCTGCTGGAGCCGGGCACCTCGGCCGCGCGGCAGAAGGGCTACAGCGTGGTCTATGACCTGTCCGAGGCCAACACGCCGTGGATCTTCGATGCCGTGGTGATGACCACCGATTATCTGAAACAGCATCCGGAGAACGTGCAGCGCTTCCTGCGCGCCTATGTCGAGGGGGCCTATTGGGGGATGGCGAATGCGGACAAGGCGAAGGAAATGATCGCCCAACGCTTCAAGACGCATGACCCGGTGGTGATCGATGCCACCTACAACGAGTTCAAGCGCCTGATGCCGCACGACGCCAAACCCTCCGTGCAGGGGGCGGAAAACGTGCTCAGGCAGTTGCAGAGCACGGGGCTGAAAGTGTCGAGCCAGAACCCGGGCGACTATCTCGATCTGGCGCCGATCGAGGCGCTGCAGAAGGCGGGCTTCTTTGCCGAGATGCAGCAGACCTACGGCATCAAGTGATCCACCCCAGCACAAGAGAGCCATCATGAACGAGACTTCAGCACATGGGCGTTTTGATCTGGCGGGCCAGGTCGTCATCATCACCGGTGGCGGCAAGGGCATCGGCAAGATCTACGCGCAGGAATTCGCCAGGGAAGGTGCGCTGGTGGTGGCATCGGACATCGATGGCGCCGCGGCCGAGGAGGTGGCAGCCGGGATCAATGCCGCGGGGGGACGGGCGATCGGCACCGCCACCGACATCTCCGATCCTGGCTCGGTGGACGCCATGGTGCAGGCAACGCTTGCAGCCTTCGGCACGCTGGATGTGCTGGTCAACAACGCCTCCCTGATGAGCGTGCTGCCACGCCGCTCCTGGCTGGAGATCCCAGTCGAGGAATGGGACCGGGTGATGGCGGTCAATCTGCGCGGCATGTTCCTGTGCTGCCGAGCGGCGTTTCCGGTGATGAAGGAGAAGGGCCGCGGCAAGATCGTCAACATCTCCTCCAGCCGGGTGTGGGAGGGCACACCGCTGCGGCTGCACTACACCACCTCCAAGGCCGGCGTGGTGGGCTTCACCCGGGCGATCGCACGGGAGACCGGGCCGTTCGGGGTGACGGTGAATGCGGTCTCACCGGGCAACACGCTGAGCGAGACGCAGGTGGGGAGTTCGGATCCGAAATACCTGGCTGCGCGCATCGAGGGACGCTCCATCCCGCGCGGGCAGGTGCCGGATGATCTGGTGGGGGCGGTGATGTTCCTTGCCTCCCGCGCCAGCGACTTCATCACCGGGCAGACCATCAATGTGGATGGTGGGCGGGCGATGCATTGAGGGGGACAGAAAGAGTCTTCTTTTTGTGAACAAAAAGAAGCAAAAAAACTTTCATCCATCGGGCTCGAACCGGTCTGCACCGGCGCGCGCCCTGATGGATGAATGTTGTTGCTTGCCCACACGCTCATGCGAGGCGTGGGGCAGGCTTTCGGTCAGAACCGCATGCGCACCGCGGCACTGAGCACATGCACCGACTCGTTGGGGTTCATCGTCCCCGGCACGAAGGCGTTGGCGTATTGCGTGGCCCCGGTGCCATACATGAAGTCCTTGTAGTTGAAGCGCTCGAACGTGTAGCCGACCAGAAGCGTGGTCTGCGCGCTGATCGTGTACTCGCCCTTCAGTGTGACGGTGATCAGCGTCGATTTCACATCCGGCAGCGGCGTGAAGTTGGCGGCACCGATCGTGGCCCAGCTGGTCACACCGGCACCCACCACGGCCACACCCTCACCCAGGCCATAGGCGGTGTCACCCACCGACAGATTGCCATCGAGCGAGACTTTCAGCTTCTCCGGAATGGCCTGCCAGTCCGCACTCACGCCCACCGTCTGCACCGAGTTGGTGTTGTTCAGCTGATAGGGGACGCTGTAGCCGGTGCTGCCCGAGCCGCTGGCCCACAGGGCCGATTCGTCAAAGTAGAGCTGCTGATAGGTGTAGAAGGCGTGCACCTGCAGATCCTTCGACACCTCCCATCCCAGATCCGGGCCGGCCGAGATGTTGCGGTTGTTGCGCATGCCCAGCGCGCCGCTGGGATAGGTGTCACGCGAGAGCTTGCCGAACAGCGACACCGACACGCCATCGAACGGGGTGGCGTCGAGCATGCCCTTCACCTCGGCATGCTTGCGCGATGCCTCGTAGAACATGATCAGGTTGGTCGGTTCGTTGGCGGTGTCGGGCTTCGCCGTCGCGTTGGTGTAGTTCCAGGTTGCGTTGGCGTTATACGGACTGGCCCAGCGGTTCTGATAGGCGCCGCTCAGCGAGGCGTAGAGGCCATCGATCACCGGGCCGCGGACCTTGAGCTGGATGGTGTTGCTCTGCACATCCCGCGCCGCCGAGTAGCTCCGGTACATGTCCTCCAGCGTGTCGGTCAGGGTCAGCTTGGTCTGGCCGTAGACGCGATAGCCCACCTCTCCCACCAATGTCTGATGGCGCAGGCTGACCGGCACGTTCGGATAGGTGTAGTAGGTCGAGGAACTGACCGGATATGAGGTCCAGATGTTCTTCGAGCTTTCATCGTCACGCGCGCTCAGCGTGTAGGCCACCCGCAGGTCGAGCTTGCTGATCGGGTGCGAGGTGAGTGCCACATTGCCGAAGATGTTTTCGGCAAAGCCCTGGAACTGTGCGCGCGGCAGCGTGGCCGAGGGGATGTTCGCGCTCCCGGTGCCGGCCATCAGGTCGGTGTTCTGCACATTCACGCCGTAGCCGGCGTTGACGTTCAGGCGGGAGTTGAACGGCAGGTTCATGCCGAAACTGCCCTTCACCTGGTAGGCCGAGTTGTTCGGCGGCAGCACATAGGTGGCGCCGGTGGTGGCCGCGGACGCCGGAGCCGCGATCCCCGAGAAGGCCCAGGGGTTCATCAGCTGAACACTGCCGTTGTTGTTGTCGAACTGGCTGTAGTTGAAGCTCAGCTGGCCCTGGTAGAGCCGGGTGTTGTAGGCGGCGGCGATCTCGAAGCGGTCGGTGTCATAGTTCACCGGCTGCAGGAAATACGCCATGCCGGAGGTGAAGGTGGTCGGCTTGGTGGCGCTGGAGGTGGCGAGGCTGGGCGCGCCGTAGAAGGTGAGCGATTGCTGCTGGTAGCCCTGTTTGTGCTCATGGCGCCAGCCGCTGGTGATCAGCCAATCACCCACCTGATACTTGCCGCCCGCGGTGTAGATGTCGCGCTGCATGTCCAGCTGATAGGTGCCGACCGGCACGCGGCTGACGAGATAAGGCTGCCACAGTGGCAGCTTCACGCCACTGCCGGGGACGAACTGGCTGTAGCCCCAGGTGAGGCTGCCCGGCGCCAGGCCCGGCTGCAGGCTGGCATTGGTGTCGTAGATGCTGTGGTAGTTATGCCCGCCATCATAATAGATGCCGTCATAGCCGAAATATGCCCCCCAGATCCCCTGTTCGCCGGCCTTGGCGGAGATGCTGCGATCGGGCGTGCCGAGGCGATCGCCCTGCAGGTTGAAGTAATGTGTGCCACCTGAGTCCCAGGCGTCGCGGGTGCCGTAGCGGAAATCGCCCAGTGCCTGGAACCCCGGCGATTCGGTGCCGCTGAAGCGGTTGATGAAGTCCGACCGGCCGGAGCTGTACTGGCCACCGATGGTGATCCAGTTCTGGCTCGGCGGGGCTGCGACGGCCTCGGCCGGTTTGTCGTCGACGTCGAAATCATCGGCGGCGGCGGTCAGCGGCAGCAAGGGCAGCAGGCAGACGCTGGCTCCAAGCAAGGCCCTGAAAGAGAATATCCTGCTGAACATGTCAGTAACTCCCGGCCCTTAGCGGTTGAACCACGCGCCGTTGGGGCTGTTGGAACCATGGATCTGCGAGTGGCAGTTGACGCAGCCGCGACCGAGCATGCGGACGTTCTCCGCAATCTGACCTGGCAGCGTTGACCCGCTGAACGGGGTGATCTGGTGGCCGCTCTCCTGGTGGCATTCCTGGCAGAGATACGGCGGGCGCTCGACCAGCAGACGGGCCTGGCTGGAGCCATGCGGCGTGTGGCAGTTGAGGCAGCTTTCACGGACCGGCTCATGCTCGAACAGCAGAGGGCCGCGCTTTTCCATGTGACAGGTGTAGCAGACCTCGTTGACGGTGAATTCCTTCAGCAGCTTCGGTCCCGGCGAGCCGTGCGGGTTGTGGCAGTCCGAGCAGACCACCTTGCCTTCGCGGATCGGGTGATGGGAAAATTTGAAGCTGTCCGCACGCTGTTCGGCGTGGCAGGTGAAGCATTTCTCGGGCTGGGTGTCCTTGACCAGCACCGGATCCTTTTCCTTGTGGATCGTGTGGCAGTCATTGCAGGCGATGTCGTTGGTGGCATGTTGGCTGCCCTGCCAGTTCATCCGCAGACCGTTCTCATGGCAGGTCAGGCATTGCGCGTTGCGCTCGGCCACCGGGGATTTGTTGGGCCCCTTGAACAGCACGCTGGGTGAGTTCTGGCGGCTGCTGACATGGGCTGCGGAGGGGCCGTGGCAGCTTTCGCAGCCGTCCTGGCCGAACGGGGTGTGGGCGTCGCCCTTGACCGCGTGCGGGGTCTGCAGGATCGGCGTCACCTTGGCATCGGTGCTGTGGCACTTCAGACAGGTCTCGGCGCCGCCGCCTGCGAAGGCGGCAGGCTGGGCCGCGGGAGCGGGGCCTGCTCCGGCGGCTGGTTGCGCCCCGGCCGGCATGCCGCCCAAGGCGAGCATCCCGGTGAAAAGCGCCATTGTCAGGATCGAGCGCATGGTCGTCTTACATCCTGTTGCTGGTTTGGGTCATGCGATGCCGGCTCGGGTCTGCGTCACTGCCGGGCGGCGACGAGGTCGGTCTTGCCGTCGAGGCTGAAGGAGCGCTCGTAGGAGACGTAGTGGAACCGTTTCGCTGTGTGTCCGGCGTGGAGCGCGAAGGCGAGGTAGTAGGTGTTGCCGGCGGAAATCGCGCTCAGCGGGGCGGACGCCGCCAGCGGGCGCTTCAGCGTGACCGACCAGACGCCGCCCTGCTGGGTGGCCTCGGCGGTGACGACGTTGGTGGCGGCTGATTCACGCTTGTCGAAGACGATCTGCGTGTCGGTCTTGGGTGCCTGGCCCGGGTTGAGGGCGGCCTGCCAGTATTCCAGCTGGTAGCCGCTGCTCTTCAGCTCGGCGAGCTTGGCCGCATCGGCCAGCGTGTCGCCGCCGCCCTGGCGGGTGAGCTTGGCGCGGGTGCGCGGCAGATACATGGTGCGGGTGGCGGCGCCGGCGCTGGCCATGCCGCTCGAATCGTCGTGACAGGCCGCCCAGCAGCCGCCGCGATTGGCTTCCGGCACCTTGCCGTCGTTGAACATCACCGTCACCCGCGTGTCGGCCGGGTTCTGGTTGGCGTTGGGCTGGTTGCCCGCGGCGAATTCGAGATGCACGTAAAGATCGGTCCCGTCATTGGCGACCTTGACGGTGGCGTTGACCGCACCGGGCTTGCCGGCGATCGGGGTTGGCTCGATCGAGGGCTTTTCGCCGGTCTTGAAGACGCGCGGCGTGCCGGTGACGATCTGCGGCCCCATGTCCTTTTCTTCGCCGATATGGCAGGTGGCGCAGTCCTTGCCCTTGCGGAAATCCTCGCCGCCGGACATCTCGGAGGGCGTCAGCGCCCATTCCCAGGAGGATTGGCCGGGGTAGAATAGCACCACCTCCTTGCCGGGCACGCTGGACCAGTTGATGCCTGCGGCATGGGCGCAGACGCTGCCGAGCAGGGCGGCGACGCCGAACGTGACGGATGTGCTGGAGAATTTCATCTTTGGTCCCCTCATCTGAATGTTGGATCAGTTGTCCATCTCGAAGTCGGTCGGCTCAGGCAAAGCCGCTTTGACTTCGAAGTTCTTGTGGGTGATGCCCTTGTGGCATTCGACGCAGTTCGCGTTGCTGGCGGCGGCGTCGGCGTGTTTGCTGCGCGCGGAGGGTTTCTGCTCGTCCGCCACCATCGAGCTGTAATCGTGGCAATGGCGGCATTCGCGGGCATTGCTGGCGGCGAACTTGGCCCAGACCTGCTTGGCCAGTTCTGGGCGTGCCTTGTCGAAATTTTCGACCTTGTTCATGCCCTGGAAGAAATACGCATACAGCTCACTGACCGTGGCCAGCTTCGCCTGTGCTTCAAGAACCCAGTTGTACTGGGGAACATGGCAGTCCGGGCAGCCGGCATGGGCGCCGAACTTGTTGGCGTAGTGCGAGCTTTTCTTGTATTCCGGGTAGACCGTATCGCCCATCACGTGGCAGCTGATGCAGAACTCGGTGCGGCTGGTGTATTCAACTGCCGTCACCCAGGTGGCGAACACGCCCCACCCCAGCACGACACCCACCGTGCCAACCGCGAGATAGCGGCGGTTGGCGCGGACCCAGGCTGTCACGGCGGAGAAACGTGATGGCTGCGCAGCGTTCTGGCTCATGGTGATCGCCCATTCCTGTCATCTGCGGTGGGCGGCCGTCTCAACGTTCCTCAATCAGTTTTCAGATTGCTGATCCGGACCGAAGCCATCGCAGCGTGACTATGTGAATTTCGTGACATGAACCCTAGGTCCAGCTTGCCGAAATTTAATGGAACCAGATCAATGGCCGGCGCGGAAATATGAATGCAATGAGGGGTTTGGCCCGCTGTTTTTCAGCAACCCATAAAAAAAGATCGGAAAATTAATGACAATCCGGTCAGTCGGCGGACAAGGCCATCTCTGAATTTGTTGCAAGGACTTCCGCCAAGCGGTGGATTCGTTGTTCGATCTGTGTCTCGGACAATGTGCCGAAGCCCAGCATCACTGCCTGTGTTCCGGCATGCGCCCTGCCCTGCTCGGCTGGCAGGGATTGCGCCTCCAGGCCGGATTGACGCGCCGCATGGGCGATGTAGCCGGATGGCCCGGCATCGGAGGGGGGGAACCAGGTCAGATGCAGGCCGCAATGCAGGCCCCAGATGGCCGGTTCGCCGCCGAAATGGCGTCGCAAGGCCGAGACCAGCGCGTCACGCCGTGCCGCATAGATCTTGGTCAGGCGATAGACGTGGCGGGCATATCCGCCGCCTGCCATCAACTCGGCCAGCGCCAGTTGTTCAAGACGGCTGGGCGTGCCGCCGATGACGTCACAGATCTCAGCACAGGCCGGGATCAGCCGGCGTGGCAGCACGAGATAGGCCAGTTGCAGCCAGGGGCCGAGCGGGGCCGCGAAGGAGCCCAGCATGATGACACGATCATCTTGGTCCATTGCAATCAGCGGGGTGGCCTGGCGCGGCCCGTAATGCAGTTCACCGTGACTGTTGTCTTCCAGAACAACAGCGCCCCAGTGCCTTGCCCAATCCAGCAAGGCCGTGCGGCGCCCGGCCGCGAGCAGGGCCCCAAGGGGGCGCTGACTTTCGGGCGAGACATGCAGCAGCCCCACCGGACGCTGTGGCAGATGCTCCACCTGCAGCCCGTCCGCATCGACGCAAACATAGGCCAGATCGGCGGAGGCTTCCCTGTAGGCCGCCTCGGTCATCTTTTCGCAGGGCGATTCGAGCACCACCGCCTGTCCCGGCACCAAGACCAGGCGCGAGACCAGATGCAGCGCGTGCTGGCGGCTTTGGGTCAGCACGATCTGCTCGGGGCAGACGGCGATGTTGCGTGAGGCGGACAGCCAGCCCGCGATGGCCCGGCGCAGCGCGGGTTCGCCCGCCGGATGCACCGGGGCGGCACCCGAGCCGAGATCGTCCAGCGCCGCGCGCATCAGGGCACGCCAGCGCAGCAGCGGAAACAAGCCGGGGTCCGGGCGCCAGATCTTGGGCGCAACCACCGGCTGCGGCATTTCAGTGCCGGCCACAAGTGCCAGACCCGGCCGCAGCCTATGCGGCCCGACCACGAACGTGCCCTGCGCCGGCCGTGTTTCCAGGAACCCTTCGGCGATCAGACGGTCATAGGTCAGGATGACGGTGTTGCGCGACACGTCGAACGTCTCGGCCAGCATCCTTGTGGATGGCATGCGCGTGCCGGATTGCAGGCGACCGGAGCAGATGAGATCGCGCATCTGGTCGAACAGCTGCTGCTGCAGGCATTGACCGCGATCAAGGGCGATCGAACTCAGCATGGGCTGATCGCTCCACCCCGGCAGGCATCCGGCCGGCCTTGCTTCGAACTGCTGCTCACGATCATTCCCCTGAAGATCGATTCACCCAAGTGGCGTGTCATCAATTGCGATATCTGATGTTTCCGCCTGGTCCGGCATTGATCGAGGTCAATGTGGGATTGGCGCCGACACTCAATTCTGTCTGCGGCTGCGGGGGACCGGATGCGGTGCTGCTTCAGCCATGTCATGCACAGACAGGGCGATCACGACATGTCCGCGTTCGAGACATTCTGCCAGACAGCGATCGACGACATCCGCGCCCAGGGCCGGTATCGGGAGTTCACGCCGCTGCGCAAACAGGCGCGGCGTTTCCCGTATTACGAGGGAACAAACGGCCGCGAGGTGCTGGTGTGGTCGGCCAACGACTATCTGGCGATGGGCGGCCATGAGGCGGTGATCGAGGCGGCCTGCGAGACGGCGCGTCAGATGGGGGCGGGGGCGGGTGGCACGCGCAACATCTCCGGCACCTCGCCCGCCCATGACGCGCTGGAGGCGGAGCTTGCCCACCTGCACGGCAAGCCCGCAGCCCTGCTGTTCACCTCGGGCTTCGTCTCCAACCAGGCGGCTTTGTCCACCATTCTGGCGAGCCGGCCGGCCGGGCGGGAGCATCTGTGGCAGGTGTTCTCCGATGAGAAGAACCATGCCTCGATGATCGCCGGGCTGAAATCGGTGCCGGCGCATGTGCATATCTTCCGCCACAACGATCTGGCGCATCTGGAGCAGCTGCTGGAAGCCGCCCCGCCTGAGGCGCCGCGGCTGATCGCGTTCGAGAGCGTCTATTCGATGGACGCCGATATCGCGCCGCTGGAAGCGATCTGCGATCTGGCCGAGCGGTTCGGGGCGATGACCTATCTCGATGAGGTGCATGCGGTGGGCATGTACGGCCGCACCGGCGGGGGTGTGTCGGAGCGCGACGGGGTGGCGCACCGGATCGACATCATCGAGGGCACGCTGGCCAAGGCGTTTGGCTGCCATGGCGGCTACATCACCGGGCAGAGCGTGGTGGTGGATTACATACGATGCGTCGCACCGGGCTTCATCTTCACCACCTCGCTGCCGCCCTCCACCGCGGCGGCGGCGCTGGCCAGCGTGCGCCATGTGCGCGGCGATCATGACCGCCGGGCGAGGCTGTTCGAACGGGCGGAGACGCTGAAGCGCCGCTTCGATGCGGCGGGGCTGCCGCGCATCGCCTCTGAAAGCCATATCGTGCCGCTGCATATCGGCGAGGCGGTGCTGTGCCGGGAGGTCAGCCAGCGGCTGCTGGAGGAGTTCGGCATGTATGCCACGCCGATCAACTACCCGACGGTGCCGCGCGGCCAGGAGCGGCTGCGCTTCACGCCGTCACCAGCCCATACCGACGAGATGATGGACGCCCTGGTGGCCGCCCTGGTGCAGATCCTGGCACCGGCAAAGCGCCAGGCTGCCTGAGCTGAAGCCTGAAGTGAAAACCCGCGCGGGGCGGGGGAACGGGGAAACATGATCACCGAATTCGGTCATTTCGCGCTGATTCTGGCGCTGTGCGTCGCCATCGTGCAATCGAGCGTGCCGCTGATCGGGGCCGCGCGCGGGCGTGCCGCCTGGATGGAGGTGGGGCGCTCGGCGGCGCTGGTGCAGTTCCTGCTGGTGGCGGTTGCGATGGGGGTGCTGATGCACGCCTATATCGTGTCTGATTTCAGCGTGATCAACGTGGCGCAGAACAGCCACACCGACAAACCGCTGTTCTACAAGATCACCGGTGTCTGGGGGAACCATGAGGGCTCGATGCTGCTCTGGGCCTTCATGCTTGCCTTGTGCAGTGCGGCGGTGGCGGCGTTTTCCGGCAATCTGCCGGCCGATCTGCGCGCGCGCGTGCTGGCGGTGCAGGGCATGATCGCGGTGGGGTTCCTGGCCTTCATCCTGGCCACCTCCAACCCGTTCCTGCGCACCTGGCCGGTGCCGTCCAACGGCAACGGTCTGAACCCGGTGCTACAGGACCCGGGTCTCGCCTTCCATCCGCCGTTTCTCTATCTCGGCTATGTCGGCTTCTCGGTGGCGTTCTCGTTTTCGGTGGCGGCACTGATCGAGGGGCGGGTGGATGCCGCCTGGGGGCGCTGGGTGCGGCCCTGGTCGTTGGCCTCGTGGTGCGCGCTAACGGTGGGCATCGCACTGGGCTCGTGGTGGGCGTACTACACGCTGGGCTGGGGCGGCTGGTGGTTCTGGGATCCGGTGGAGAACGCCTCGCTGATGCCGTGGATCGTGGGCACCGCGCTCATCCACTCCGCCATCGTGGTCGAACGGCGTGAGACGCTGAAGAGCTGGACCATCCTGCTGGCCATCGTCACCTTCTCGCTGTCGCTGGTCGGCACCTTCCTGGTGCGCTCGGGCGTGCTGAGTTCGGTGCATGCGTTTGCCGTCGATCCGCGGCGCGGCGCGTTCATCCTGGGGCTGCTGGTGATCGCGATCGGCGGATCGCTGTCGCTGTACGCGGCGCGGGCGCCGGCGCTGAAGGGCGGCGGCATCTTCGCGCCGATCTCGCGTGAGGGCGCGCTGCTGCTCAACAACGTGCTGCTGGCCACCTGTGCCGCCACGGTGTTCCTGGGCACGCTGTATCCGCTGTTCCTGGATGCGATCCACGGGCCGAAGATCTCGGTGGGCGCGCCGTTCTTCAACCAGACCTTCGTGCCGCTGATGGTGCCGGTGCTGGTGGCGATGGCGGTGGGCCCGATGCTGGCCTGGAAGCGTGGCGATCTGGGGGCCGCGATGCAGCGCCTGTGGATGGCGTTCGCGGCTGCTGCCGTGGTGGTGCTGGGGATGTTCTACGTCACCACCGGGGCCCCGGTGCTGGCGATCCTGGGTCTGGGCCTGGGGGTGTGGACTGCCTGCGGCGTGCTGACCGAATGGGCGGACCGGGTGCGCCTGTTCCGCGTTCCGCTGCGCCAGAGCTGGCATCGGGCTGTGCATCTGCCGCGCGCCGCCTTTGGCATGACGCTGGGCCATCTTGGCATCGCCATCACGGTGATCGGCATCTCGGCGCAGCCGTTCCAGCAGGAATTCCTCGGCTATATGAAGCTGGGCGATCAGGCCGCACTTGCCGGATATCAGCTGCGTCTGGACAAGGTGGAGCGGGTGCAGGGCCCCAATTTCGTGGCCGATGAGGCGACGATCCTGGTGACCAGGGGCACGCAGACCGTCGCCGTGCAGCACCCGCAGCGGCGCTATTTCCAGCTGCAGGACCAGACCACCGGCGTCACCTCGATCCGCTCGGGGCTCGATGCCGATCTGTATCTGGCGATCGGCGATCCGAACGAGGACGGCGCATGGACGATCCGGGCCTATTGGAAGCCGATTGTGTCCTGGATCTGGCTCGGCGGGCTGGTGATGGCGGCGGGTGGGGCGGTCAGCCTGTCCGATCGGCGTTGGCGGGTGGGCGTGGCCCATAAGCTTAGGCGCCCGCGCGGCCTGCAGATCGCGGCGGGGGAGTAGAGCGATGCGCAAGCTGATCTATGCCCTGCCGGCACTGCTGTTCGCGGGCCTGGCCTTCTACTTCGTGCTGGCGCTGCAGCCGGATTACGATCCGCACGCTTTGCCCTCGGTGATGATCGACAAGGAGGCGCCGGCCTTCAGCCTCACCGGATTGAACGGGGCGGGCATCTCGCGCGACGGCTTCAAGGGCGGACCGGTGGTGATCAATTTCTTCGCCTCCTGGTGCGTGCCGTGTCGGGAGGAGCATCCGCTGCTGATGCGCCTGGCCGAGAAGGAGCACATCCCGCTCTACGGCATCGACTACAAGGACACGCCGGAGGCGGCGCGGCGGTTGCTGGGGGAATTCGGCAACCCGTTCCGCGCGGTGGGCGTGGATGCGGATGGGCGCGCGGGGCTGGATTTCGGCGTCTACGGCGTGCCGGAGACCTATGTGCTGGATGGCTCGGGGCATATCCGCAAGAAATTCACCGGCCCGCTGACGGCCAGGCAGGTTGAGCAGGAATTGCTGCCGATCCTGCGTCAGTTGAGCGGGGGGGCTTCGTGATGCGCACCCTACTGTTGGCATTGGCGATGCTGGTGGGCCTCGGCCTGCCCGCCCTTGCGGTCGATCCGTACGAGCAGCTGGCCGATCCGGTGCTGGAGGCGCGGGCGCGCGAATTGTCCACCGGGTTGCGCTGCCTGGTGTGCCAGAACGAGACGATCGACGAATCGAACGCGGGCCTCGCCCATGACATCCGCACCCTGCTGCGCGAGCGGCTGGTGGCGGGCGACAGCGATGCGCAGGCGGTGAAGGCGATCGTCGATCGCTATGGCGAGTTCGTACTGCTGCGCCCGCGTCTGCATCCGGCCACGCTGATGCTGTGGTTCGGCCCAGGGCTGGTGCTGCTGCTGGCGGCCGGCGGTGCGATGGCCTGGCTGCGCCAGCACCGGCGCGAGGCACGCCCCCCGATTCCCCTGAGCGATGATGAACGACGCTCGCTGCAGACTCTCCTTGAGGAGAAACAATCGTGACCATGCTGATCCTGAGCTGTGCCGCCCTGCTGCTGCTGGTGCTGATGGCGCTGGCCTGGCCGCTGCTGCGCGGCGCGCGCCTGCCGGTTGGGCGCAACCAGTTCGACCGCGCGGTGTATCGTGACCAGCTTGACGAGATCGACCGGGACCTGGCCCGTGGCGTGCTTGACGCCGGCGAGGCCGATGCGGCGCGGCTGGAAGTGCAGCGCCGGCTGCTCGGCGTGCGCGGCGAGGATCGCGTCTTCGCAAGCCCGGGCCGCAGTCCGGTAATCGCGGGAATCACCGCAACGCTGGTGTCGATCGGTGCCGGCGGGCTTTACCTGTGGCTTGGCGCGCCCACACTGCCTGACATGCCGTTCCTGGTGGCGCAGGCGCAGGCGGCTTCATCCGATCCCGCGCTGGAGGGTCCGAAGCCGCCGAGCCACGGCGATTTCCGCGCCGCCGCCCAGAAGCTGCGCGACAAGCTGACGGCCGAGCCGAACAATGCCGAGGGCTGGGAGCTCTACGCCCGCACCGAAAGCCGGATCGGCGAGTATCAGCGCGCCACCGACGCCTATGCCCGCGCGCTGCAACTCGGCCGCAAGACGCAGACCGTCTATGACGGCTATGGCGAGATGCAGGTGCTGGGCGCGCAGGGCATCGTGTTGCCGGCGGCGAAGGACGCGTTCGCCCAGGCGCTGCGGATGGCGCCGGGCGATGTGATCGCGCGTTTCTATCTGGCGTTGGCCGACTCGCAGGCCGGCGAGGCGCACAAGGCGGTGGATGCCTGGATCAGCCTGGCCGCCGATCTGCCGGGTGACGACGAGATGCGCGAGGAGCTTGCCAACCGCATCGCCGCCGCCGCCAAGTCCGGCGGCTTCGAGGCGCCCGGCCTGCCGCCAGGTCAGAACGCCCCGGTTGCCACGGCCGCCGCCACCGGCGCGCCGAGTGAGGCGCAGATGAAGGCGGCCGCCACCATGTCCGACGCGGATCGGGACAAGATGATCGCCAGCATGGTCGATCAGCTTGCGGCCAGGCTGGCTGCGTCTCCCGGCGATCTGGAAGGCTGGCTCAAGCTGGCCAACGCCTATGTGGTGCAGGGCAAGACCGACAAGGCGGTGGAGGCGTTCGACCATGCCGCGGCACTCAAGCCGGGCGATCCCACGATCAGGCTGGAGGCGGTGGCCGCCCTGATCGCGCCCTTGCAGCCGGCCGATCCGATCCCGCCCAAGGCGGTGACGCTGCTGCACGAGGTGTCGGCCAGCGCGCCGGATGCGCCGGAGGTGCTGTGGTATCTCGGCGTGGTCGATGCCCGCGAAGGCCGCAAGAACCAGGCGCGGCAGAACTGGACGCATCTGCTCGGCGATCTGGAGGATGGCAGCGCGGACAAGAAGATGGTGCAGGCAGCCCTTGGCTCACTGGATGACAAGACGGCGCCGTAGCGAATTCCGCGGCGCGGGTGTTCCGGGAGGTCATGATGACGGCTTCGCGTGAGGCCGCATCCGTGCACTGATGGCGTGCCCCTGTCGTAGGATCCGCCCATGCCGCTGCACGCCCCGGTCGCCCAGCTTTTCGCACCACTTGGCATCGAATTCGGCTTCACCGCGATCCATCTCGCAACCGGACAGCGCATCGACATCAATGCGCATGCGCTGTTCCCCACCGCCAGCGTGGTCAAGGTGCCGGTGATGGTGGAGGTCTATCGCCAGGCCGAGCAGGGTCGCTTCGCCCTCACCGACCGGCTGGCCTTCACCGAGCGCAACCGCACCATCGGCTCGGGCGTGATGAAGCAGATGGCGGCGGGGCTTTCGCCCACGATCCGCGATCTGGTGATGCTGATGACCATCATCAGCGACAACACCGCCACCGAGATGCTGGTTGAGCTGGTGGGGGCGGAGAATGTGACCGCGACGATGCGGGCGCTGGGCCTTGCCGACATCCATGTGACGTTGAATCTGGCCGAGCTGTTTGCCATCGGCTACGGCCAGCCCCCCTCCCCCCGGCTGACCTTCGCGCAGATGCAGGCGGCATCCGCCGGGCAGAACATGGATTACGATTCGCTGGCCTTTCAGGCCTCGCCCGCCAACACCACGTCGTCCGCCGCTGACATGGCCAAGCTGATGCGGCTGATCGAGACCGGCCGGGCGGCAAGCCCCGCCTCCTGCGCCGATATGCTGGAGGTGCTGTTCGCCCAGCAGTTGAAGGACCGTGTGCCGCGCTTTCTGCCCACCGAGGCGGTGGGCAACAAGACCGGCACATTCCGCGGCGTGCGCAACGATGCCGGCCTGATCCGGCGCGGCCCGTCGGACGTGATCGCGTTTGCGCTGTTCAGCTTTGACCGGCTGGCGCTGCCGGTGGGCAATTCGCGCCAGCTGGCCGAGCGCAACGCGGTGGTGAACACCGCCATGGCGGAGCTGGGGGCGCTGTTGTGGAACGATTTCAGGCCGGGCTGAGCCGGCTGCGCTTCAGTCGAACAGGCCGGAC
The DNA here is from genome assembly GCA_903924855.1 of uncultured Rhodospirillales bacterium. Classification (GTDB taxonomy): domain Bacteria; phylum Pseudomonadota; class Alphaproteobacteria; order Acetobacterales; family Acetobacteraceae; genus CAIQQQ01. Next base: position 26,628 of record CAIYCW010000154.1, read on the forward strand.
AGCCCGCCCCACACGCCCAAGGCACTGGTGAGGCCGCAGACCGCAACCACCAGCCACAGATACCAGCCGCGCAGCCGCACAGATGGCGGCAAGGCCTTGACCGCCAGCAGCACCAGCAGGCCCAGCACCAGCGGCAGCATGAGCGCGTTCATCACCTGCACGCCCACATTGAGCGACACCAGATCCGGCACCACGCCGACCAGCACGGCCGCCAGCATCACAGCCGCCGCATAGGTGCCGTAGAACCAGCGCGCCTGCAGCGGACGCAGCTCCAGGGAGCGCTTGTAGCCGGCCACCTCCCCCAGGCCCCAGGCCAGGGCCAGGGACGCCACGATCGCCGCCACCAAACCCGCGCCCAGCACGCCGGCGCTGAACACGGCGCGGCCGAACACCGGGCCCATCAGCGGGGTCAATGCCTGGCTGACCTCGCCCACGGTGGACAGGCTTGGCGCATCGCCGATGGCAGTGCCATTTGGCGCCAGCGTTGCGGCGGCTGCCACCAGCACCGCGGCCATGATCAGCTGGGTGACCACCGCCCCCACTGCGGTGTCCCAGCGGGCGGCGGTGAGATGCTCGGGGCGCAGCTTTTTGTCGGCGATGGCGGATTGCTGGTAGAACACCATCCACGGCATGATCACCGCGCCGATATTGGCTGCGACGAGATAGAGATAGTCGCTGTTGCTGATCGGGATCTGCACCGCCTGGCGGGCCATGGTGCCGGCATCGGGCCCCGCCGCCCAGGCGACGGCGAAGAACGCCAGCTCGAACAGCCCAACCGCGATGGCCGCACGCTCCACCCGGCGATAGCTGCCGGTGAGCACGATGAGGATCAGGGCCAGGGCTGCGAGTGGCAGCGTGACGGCGCGCGATATCCCATAGAGCTCGCCCACGCCTGCGACACCGGACAATTCGGTGAGAATGGCCCCCAGTGAGGCCACAACCAGGCCTGAGACCGAGATCCAGGCCCAGATTGCGCCAAAGCTCTGGCGGATCAGCTCGCCATGGCCGCGACCGGTGTGCACGCCGAGCCGCACCGTCAGTTCCTGGACGATGTAGAGGATCGGCATCAGCACGAATTGCAGGGCGAGCAGACGATAGCCCCACTGCACCCCGCTTTGCGCGGCCGTGATGATGCTGCCGACATCGGTGTCGGCCAGCATGACGACGAGTCCGGGGCCGAAGACGGCGAGGAAGCCTGCGAGCCGGTTTGGGCCGTGCGGCTTGGCGGTGATCTGCGACATGCGATTGCGAACCATTCTCAACAACTGGACCCTTTCTAGGGCCTTCAGGCTCACCGCGTCAATCCGGACCGGTGCAGTCTTGAATGGTGAATGGCGCAGCGCCGGCACATGACCGGCAAAACATCACAAAACCTGTGATCCAGGTCACAGAGCGCCGTTAACGAACCGGTCATTGTGCAACCGCTGATTCATTGACGCCCGGCACTTATGGCCGGGGCATTTAGGGGATTTATCATGCCACGCGATGTGGTGCATCGGCAGCGCAGGATTCTGTTCGTGGGGTCGACCGCCCCGTTCGGGGCTGATTTCCTCCCGGGGTTGATGGATCATGGTCTGCTGGATTTCGCGCTGGTGGACACCGGGGTTGCCGCAATTGCGATGATCGGGCAGCGCACCTCGATGTTCGATGCGATCCTGATCTCCACCCAGTTGGCCGATTCGGATGGGGCTTCGCTGTGCATGCGGTTGCGCAGGCGGGATGTGCATATCCCGATCCTGCTGCTGGGGCTTGATGACAACGAGTTCGATGTGATCCGCGGCCTGGATGCCGGCGCCAATGACTATCTGGTGGCGCCGTTCCGCCTGGGTGAGGTGCGCGCCCGGCTGCGCGCGCAGATCCGCGCCTATGAGACGAGCGAGGAGGCGGTGCTGCCGATCGGCCCGTTCGAGTTCCGCCCCGGCGGACGCAGCCTGTTGCACCGCACCAGCGGGGAGCGGATCCGGCTCACCGACAAGGAGGCGGCGGTGCTGAAATTCCTCTACCGGGCGGATGCCCCGGTGTCGCGCACCACGCTGCTGCATGAGGTGTGGGGCTACAATGCGCGCGCCACCACCCATACAGTCGAGACCCATATCTATCGGCTGCGCCGCAAGATCGAGCCGGAGGAAGGCAGCATCACGCTGCTGATCAACGAGGATGGCGGCTATTGGCTGATGCGGGATTATCACCGGTCGAGCCCAGCCCTGGCGGCCTCGCGCGCCGGCGTGATGCTGGCCCATAGCGGGGCACATTAGGCGGCGGTTGCGGCCGGATCAGACTCTGCCGATCAGCCCCGAAGCAAGAAACCCAAGCAGATCCGGCAACAACCGCCGGCGCGCAATGCGGCGCAGATCGCCGCGTGCGAGGACGGTGGGCAGGGCGGCTGGCATCGCTGCACGCGACAGCCAGCCGCCATGGGCCGCGATCAGCGACAGTGCCTGACCGGCCAGAACGGCCACCACCGGCGCGGCCCGGGCAGGATCGGCGATCACATCCTCCGGCAGCAAGCCGTGCTGGGCCAACAGATCGGCCGGCAGCAGGCAGCGCCCGGCGGCGGCAAGGGCTGGCAGATTGCCGATCTGGGCCGCGATGCCATAGGCGGTGCCGAGCGCGCGCAGGCGTGGCAGGCAGGGTTCGGGAGCGTCGCACAGCCGTCCCGCCGCTTCGGCGAACAGGCCCGCGGTGCCGGCGGTGAGGCTGCGAAACGTCTCGCTGTCCGCCACCTCGTCATCGGCTTCGATCTCACGGGCTGCGATCATGCCAAGCAGGGTTTCGCGGTGCAGCGTCCCTTGATCGAGCGCGTCCGCCAGCGGCTCCGCGATCTCGTGGCGGCGGCGTGTGCCCTCCACCACCTCGCGCCACCAATGCAGCCGGATCATCGCCAGCATCGGCTGGCTGGCCACGGCGCGGGCGCGGGCGAGCTCGTTGTTGAAGGCGCAGAGCAGGAAATAGGTGTCACGTTTGGGCTGCGGCACGAAGGCGGCTGCCAGATAACGGTCGAAATCCTGGGCGCGGATGGTTTCGGCAAAATTCATGTGCGCGAGGTTGCATGCAGAACGCGCTCTGGCAAGCTTGACCCGCAGGCACCACCTCCATAGGTGAGAGACGCGAACCCTCGCCCCACGTGCGGAGAAACCAAGCCATGGCCTTTGAACTTCCCACCCTTCCCTACAGCACCAGCGCCCTTGCCGAAGCCGGCATGTGCCAGGAGACGCTGGAGCTGCATCACGGCAAGCACCACCAGGCTTACGTCACCGCGCTGAACGGCTTTGTTGCCGCCAACGCCGATCTGGCCGGCAAGTCGCTCGAAGAGATCGTGCTGTTCACCAACGGTAAGGCCGACATGGCCCCGGTGTTCAACAATGCCGGCCAGCATTGGAACCACATCCTGTTCTGGGACAACATGTCGCCCAATGGCGGCAAGATCCCGGGCAAGCTGGAAGCCAAGATCGTGGCCGATTTCGGCTCGGTTGCCGCCTTCAAGGACGCCTTCAAGACCGCCGCCACCACGCAGTTCGGCTCCGGCTGGGCCTGGCTGGTGCTGGGCAGCGACGGCAAGCTGGCCGCGGTGAAGACGCCCAACGGCTCCAACCCGCTGGCCACCGGCCAGGGCAAGCCGCTGCTGGGCTGCGATGTGTGGGAGCATTCCTACTATCTGGATTTCCGCAACCGCCGTCCGGATTACGTCACCAACTGGCTGGATAAGCTGGCCAACTACGAATACGCCGAAGCGCTGCTGGGCTGATTCTGTGTGGCGGAGATGCTTCGCATTTCCGCCCTACGACGAGAGAGGGGCCCGGTTGGGCCCCTTTTTTATGTCACTTCGCCTTGGTGTCGTTGGCGGCCTTGGGCTGCACCACGCTTGCGATGGTCTCGCGCAGCACGGTGATCTTCACGCCCGGGGCGATCTCGACCTCGATCTCGCGGGTCTCGGCGGCGGGGGGCTTGCTGACCACGCCGAGAATGCCGCCGCCGGTGATGACCTGATCGCCGCGCTTCAGCGCCGCCAGCATCGCCTTCATTTCCTTCTGCTTCTGTTGCTGCGGGCGGATCAGCAGGAAGTAGAACACGCCGAAGATCATCAGCAGCGGGGCGAACTGGGTGACGCTGCCCATGACGCCGTCAAGGCCCTGGGCGTAGGCGGGGGTGATGAACATGAGGAATTCCGATGTGAGGGAGAGGGGTTGGGATTGTGAAGTCTGGCTGCGGACCATAGTTTCCGCCCCTCAGAGGTCAAGCGAGCAAACCGGATATGACAGCCCCAATCGACATCGCCCTGCTGGAACGCATCGCCGCGGCCCTGGAGCGGCTGGCGCCGCCCGCCGCCATTCCGGTGGATATGAATGCGGCGGATGCGTTTGTCTGGCATCCCTCGCCGGCCCAGCTGGCGCCGGTGGCGCGGGTGAGCCACGTCGATATCAGCCTGCTGGTGGGGGTGGAGCGGCAGAAGCGGCTGGTGCTGGACAACACGCTGCAATTCGCCCGCGGCCTGCCGGCCAACAACGCCATGTTGTGGGGCGCGCGCGGCATGGGCAAATCCTCTCTCGTCAAGGCCGCCCATGCGCAGGCCAATGCGGAGCGACCGGGCAGCCTGGCGCTGATCGAGATCGCGCGCGAGGACATTGCAAGCCTGCCGGAGCTGATGCGCATCCTGCGGCCGCAATCGCGGCGCTGCGTGATCTTCTGCGATGATCTGTCCTTCGAGCGGGAGGATGCGGATTACAAGGCGCTGAAATCGGTGCTCGATGGCGGCATCGAGGGGCGGCCGGAGAACGTGCTGTTCTATGCCACCTCCAACCGCCGGCATCTGATGCCGCGCGACATGATCGAGAACGAGACATCCTCCGCCATCAATCCGGGCGAGGCGGTGGAGGAGAAGGTGTCGCTGTCCGACCGGTTCGGGCTATGGGTTGGGTTCCACAATGCCGATCAGGAGGCGTATTTCGCGATGGTGGAGGGGTATGCGGCGCAGCTGGGGCTTGCCATCGCGCCGGAGGCCCTGCGCGCGAAGGCCGCCACCTGGTCGACGGTGCGCGGCGGGCGCTCCGGGCGGGTGGCGTGGCAGTTCATTCAGGACCTGGCGGGGAAGCTGGCGCAGGGCGCGTAGGGCACGCGCCTTTGCCGTTGCTGTGATTATGAAGAAACGGCGGAGGCCTTCGGCTTTCGCCCTGCGGTTGGGGGTTTGTTAAGGACTTTCCGCGATGATGGCGCCATGCAGGCAGATGCGGTGGCGACTGGGGAAGACGTGCTGGCGGATGGGGTGCTGGCGGATCGGCTGTCCGATAGGGCGGCGGGGCTGAACGCGGCGGGATTGCACAAGGAGGCCGAGACTGCGTGTCGCGAGGCCTTGGCGCTGGTGCCGGGGCATTGGGTGGCCTGGGCCAATCTGGGGGTGGCGCTGCATCGGCAGGGCCGGCATGGGGCGGCGGTGCCGGTCTATCTGGATGCGATACGCGCCTGGCCCGCCAATGCGGATGCGTGCAGCAATCTGGGTGTGGCGTTGAACGAGCTCTGGGCGATGGCGCCTTCGCTGCAGGCGCATGACGCGGCGGTGTCGCTGGCGCCGCAGGATGCGCAGATGCGCGCCAACCGTGCCATGGCGCTGCTGATGGCGGGACGGCTGGAGGAAGGGTTTGCCGCCTTCGAGGCACGCTGGGAGCTGCCGCAACCCGGCATTCCGGATGGTTTGAGCGCTGTGCGCTGGCAGGGTGAGGCGCTGGGCGGCAGGCTGTTGTTCGTGTGGGATGAAGGCGGGTTTGGCGACACGCTGCAGTTCATCCGCTATGTGCGGCTTTTGCTGGCGCAGGGCGCGCGTGTGGCGCTGCGGGTGCAGGCACCGTTGCTGCGGCTGGTGGCGCAGAGCCTGCCGGGGCTCGAAGCCCTGGTGAGCCATGCCAACCCGACGCCCGCGCATGATCTGCACTGCCCGATGATCAGCCTGGCGCAGGCCTTCGCCACCTCGCTCGCAACAGTGCCGGGGGAGACGCCCTATCTCGCGGTGGATCGGCTGCAAGCGCTGCACTGGCGTCGGGTGCTGGCGCCGCTGCCGGGTCCGCGCGTGGGGATTGTCTGGCGCGGGGCGGCGCGGCCGGGGATGGTGGAGGCGCAGGCGATGGATGCGCGCCGATCGCTGCCGCTTGTGCAGCTGGCGCCCATTCTGGCGGTGCCGGGGATCGATTTCATCTCGCTGCAGCTGGGCGGTGAGGCCGAGATTGCCGCCTGTGGCGAAACCCGGCTGCTGAACCCGATGCGCGGCATGCGCGATTTTGCCGATACGGCGAGCCTGGTGGCCGGGCTGGATCTGGTGATCTCGGTGGACAGTGCGGTGGCGCATCTGGCGGGTGGCCTGGGCCGGCCGGTCTGGGTGATCTCACGCTTTGATGCGTGCTGGCGCTGGCTGGCCGGGCGGGCGGACACGCCGTGGTATCCTGGGATGCGGGTCTATCGGCCGGATGCGCCCATGGCATGGGACAAGCTGGTGGAGCGGATCGCCGAGGATCTCGCAGGGTGGCGCAGGGCTTGGGGCGGCTCCACGACCCGCTTTGGTGCCATACGCATGACCTGATGGAGCAAGTCGGCGGGAAGATGGCGGAGGCCTTCGGCTTCCGCCCTACGGCATGACCTGATGGAGCAAGCCGGCGGGAAGATGGCGGAGGCCTTCGGCTTCCGGCCTACGGTTTGACGGTGGGCAGGCCGGCTGCCTTCCAGGCGTCGATGCCGCCGGCGAGGTGGCTGTCGATCGGGAGGCCCTGCTGGGCGCAATACATCACGGCACGGGCGGAGCGGCCGCCGAGATGGCACTGGAAGACCACAGGCCGGTCCGGATCGTTCGGCAGGGCGGCCAGGTCGAAGCGGGACAGCGGCAGATGCACGGCGCCCGCGATATGCTCGGCGGCGTATTCATGGTCTTCGCGCACATCCACCAGGGTGATCGTGCCGGCCTCCAGAGCTGCGGCCACGTCATCAGGCGTCATATCGATCACACGGGTCATGCAAGGGGTACCATCTGTCCGGTGGTTTCATCCAAGGTGGCGATGCTGCCAGAACCGATGCCGTAGACCCAGCCATGCAGGCGCAGCGTGCCCTGCGCCTGGCGGGCGGCAACCGAGGGGTGGGTGCGCAGATGGCCGAGCTGGGTGCGCACATTCTGCTCCACCAGCGCCTGCACCAGCGCCTCGCCCTGCAGGTCCGGCTGTGTCACCTCCACCACAGAGCGTGCCGCATCCACGTTGCGCAGCCAGGAGCGCACGGTGGGCATGCGCTTCATGTCCGCGCCGTCAGACGTCAGCATGGCCTTGATCGCCCCGCAATCAGAATGGCCGCACACCACGATGTCCGATACATTCAGCGCCACACAGGCGAACTCCACCACGGCGGACACGCCGCCCAGCATCTCGCCATAGGCCGGCACCACATTGCCGATGTTGCGGCAGACGAAAAGCTCGCCCGGCTGGGTCTGGGTGATCAGCTCGGGCACGATGCGGCTGTCCGCACAGGCGATGAACAGCGTGTGCGGGTCCTGGCCGGTGGCGAGCTCCTGGAACAGCTCGCTGTGCTCGGGGAAGGCCTGGCTGCGGAAGCGGCGCACCCCATCGAGCAGGCGGTTGATCGGCTTTTCGGTCATGCCGAGAGGGCGATCATATCGGCGCCACCCAGATAGGGGCGCAGAGGGGCCGGGATGGCGATGTTGCCGTCCGCGGTCTGGTGGTTTTCCATCAGTGCGATCAGCGCGCGGCCGACCGCCACACCCGAGCCGTTCAGCGTGTGGACATTGCCGGCCGGCTTGCCGTCCGCCCCACGATACCGTGCGTTCATCCGGCGGGCCTGGAAGTCGCGCATGTTGGAACACGAGCTGATCTCCCGCCATGCCTGCTGGCCGGGCAGCCAGACTTCCAGATCGTGCGTGCGCGAAGAGCCGAAGCCGGTGTCGCCTGAGCAGAGCAGCAGGCGGCGATAGGGCAGTTCCAGCAGTTCGAGCACGCGCTCGGCGCAGTGCGTCATGCGCTCATGCTCCGCCTCGGACTGGTCGGGGGCGGTGATGCTGACGAGTTCGACCTTGTAGAACTGGTGCTGGCGCAGCATGCCGCGCGTGTCGCGCCCGGCGGAGCCGGCTTCGGAGCGAAAGCACGGGCTGAGGGCGGCGGAGCGGATCGGCAGCTGGGCGCCGGCCACGATCTCGTCGCGCACATAGTTGGTCAGCGGCACCTCGGCGGTCGGGATCAGGTAGCGGCCATCGGTGGTCTTGAACAGATCCTCCTCGAATTTCGGCAGCTGGCCGGTGCCATAGGCGGTGGCGGCGTTGACCAGCAGCGGCACCTCCACCTCCTGGTAGCCGTGCTGCTCGGTGTGCAGGTCGAGCATGAACTGGCCAAGCGCGCGGGCGAGGCGGGCGAGCGGGCCGCGCAGGATGGTAAAGCGGGCCCCTGCCAGCTTGGCGGCGCGTTCGAACTCCATCAGGCCGGAGGCTTCGCCCAGCTCGAAATGCTGTTTGGCCGGAAAGTTGAGCAGAGTGGGCTCGCCCACCTGTTTGAGGGTGACATTGCCTGTCTCGTCGGCGCCATCGGGCACTGCGGCGTCGAGGATGTTGGGGAGGGCTTCGAGGATGCCCAGGATTTCGGCGTCCAGCGCGGTTGCCTTGGCGTCCGCGGTGGTGATGGCGCCGGTCAGCGCCTCGATCTGGGCGGTGAGCGGGGCCGTGTCCTCGCCGGTGCGCCGGGCGCGGCCGAAAGCCTCCGAGAGCTTCTTCTTTTCTGCCAGCATGGTCTGCTGCGAGGTCATCTCGGCGCGGCGTTCGGTGTCCAGCGCCAGGATGCGCGCCGATTGGGGCGCGAAGCCGCGCCGTGCCATGGCGCCGTCGAAGGCTTCGGGTTCGGCGCGGATCAGTTTGATATCATGCATGGTGACAGGCTCACTTCATCAACGTAGGGCGGAAGAGCGCAGCGTCATCCGCCTGCGATCTCGCCGAGAAGGCCCATGGCGGATGACGGCTTCGCCTCTTCCGCCCTACGGGGCCGGTTACTCCTCGGCCGGCTGTTTCGGCTCGACGATGCGGGCTGCGATGATCGAGACCTCGTAGAGCAGCATCAGCGGCACGGCGAGGCCGATCTGGGTGATGACGTCGGGCGGGGCCAGGATGGCGGCGACGACGAAGTTGCCGACCACCGCGTAGCGCCGGTATTTGGCGAGGCCCTTGGAGTTGACGATGCCCACCTTGGCCAGCAGCGACAGCGCCACCGGCAGCTGGAACGCCACCCCGAAGGCGAAGATCAGCTTCATCACCAGGTCGAGATACTCGCCCACCTTCGGCTCCAGCTCGATCGGCAGGCCACCGGCGCCGCCCGCGTTCTGGAAGGAGGCGAAGAATTTCCAGGCCACCGGGAAGATGAAGTAATAGGCAAGGGCCGCGCCCATCACGAACAGGATCGGCGTTGCCAGCAGGAACGGCGCGAAGGCGCGTTTTTCGCTGCGATACAGGCCAGGGGCCACGAACATCCAGACCTGCCCCGCCACGATCGGGAAGGACAGGCAGGCCGCCCCGAAGAAGGCCACCTTGATATAGGTGAAGAACGCCTCGGTCAGATGTGTGTAGATCAGCCGCCTGCCGCCGCCTTGCGCCTCCAGCACGGCGGCCAGCGGTTCGGCGAGGAAGGAGAAGATGACGTCCGAGAAATGGTAGCAGACGAAGAAGGTGAGCAGCAGCGCCACCATCGACCACAGCAGCCGGCGGCGCAGCTCGATCAGGTGATCGAGCAGCGGCATCGGCGTGTCATTGATCGGGTCGTGGGCGTCTGTTCTGGACACGGTCTACCTGTCGGTTCGTCAGAGATAATAGGGCCGCGGGGTCTCAGGCGGAATGAAGGCGGGCGGCTTTGGCTTCTCGGGGATGAAGTCGATCTCGGGCGGAATGAATTCGGGCTTCACCACGCCGCTTTTGTCGAGCGCCCTGCCCTGTTCGTCGAACAAGGGCGGCACGACCGGGGCGGGGATTTCGGTTGTGGTGCCGATCTCGGTGGTGACATTGGCATAGTCATAGGGTGATGCCAGCGGGTTGTCGTTCAAGGTGGCGCGCAGCGAGCCATCCGAATCGACGGCCTTCTCGATCTCGCCCTTGATGTCGAAATTGCGCAGCTGGGTGAGCTGGTCGCGCACCTCGGAGAGATTGGCCTCGCGCACCATCTCGTCCACATGGCCCTGGAACTCGCCGGCCATCTTGCGCGCCTTCTTGACGAAGCCGGCGACGGTCTTGATGGCCGCCGGCAGGTCCTTCGGACCGATGGCGATCAGCGCAACCACGCCGACAAGGGCGATCTCGGTCCAGGCGAAGTCGAACATGTGGGGCTTTTTTCTCCTGGGCGGCTTGCTAGCAGGAAAGCCTGGGGTTGGGAAATACGCAGCGGGTGGTGGGGCGGCTCAGACCGGATCGGGGGCCGTGACGGCGGCCGGGTCGAGCAGCAGCTCGTCGCGGCGTGGCAGCTGGCGCAGATCGGCGAGGCCGAAATGGCTGAGAAAGGCGGGGGTCGTGGCCCACAGCGTGGGCCGGCCCGGCGCCTCCTTGCGGCCGGCGGGGGCGATCACGCCGATCTCCAGCAGCTGATCCATGGTGCCCTGCGACAGCGTGGCGCCGCGGATTTCCTCGATCTCGGTGCGGGTGACCGGCTGGTGGTAGGCGATGATCGCCAGCGTCTCCATCGCCACCCGCGGCAGGCGGCGCTTGACCTCCACCACCTGGCGCAGCAGCGGGGCCAGATCGAGGGCGGTGCGGAACTGAAAACCGCCGCCGATCTCGACCAGCTCCACGCCGCGGCCGTCATATTGCGCGCGCAGGGCCGTGATGATGGCGGCCAGATCGGCGAAATCCGACATCACCCGCAGCAGCGCGCTGGGCGGCACCGGCTGGGCTGCGGCGAAGATCAACGCCTCCGCCAGGCGCAGGTCCTGGGCGAAGAGGGCGGGGTCCTGGGTCTCGCTCATTTTGGCGCCTCACTGGCAAGATCGAGCAGGATGGGGCCGAACGCGCTGTCCTGGCGCAGCGCGATCTGGCCGTTGCGGGCCAGTTCCAGCCCCGCGATCAGCGTGCTGGCCATGGCACCGCGGCGTTCGACCGGGGTTGGCGTGTGATCGGGCAGGAAGGCCATCAGATCGCTGCCCCGAGGCAGGCTGCCGAGCAGGCTGCGCAGCCGGTCCAGCGCCTGTTGCACGGTCCAGAGCGTGTGCGGCACGGGCGTGTAGATGGCCGAGCCCATGGCGCGCCTGCGGGCGGCCAGATAGGCGCGCAGCAGGCCCGCCACATCGAAGGCGTATTGCGAGCGATCGGTCTCGATGAGGGATTCGGGAGCACCCCGCTCGAACACGTCATGGCCGAGCACGGGTTGGACGGTGAGCCATTCGGCCAGCTCGCGCACCCGTGCGAGGTCGCGCAGCCGTGCGGCGAGGCGATCGGCCTGGTGTTCGGCCTCCTCCACCCCCTCCTCGCTGGCCGGCAGCAGCAGGCGGGATTTCAGCCAGGCGAGCCAGGCGGCCATCACCAGCCAATCGGCGGCGAGCTCCAGCCGAATGCGGCGGGCCCCTTCGATGACGGCCAGGAACTGGTCCACCAGATCAGCGATCGAGATGGTGGCGAGATCGAGCTTCTGCTGGCGGGCGAGGTCGAGCAGCAGGTCGAGCGGCCCCTCGAACCCCGCCAGATGCAGCATCAGCGACTGCGAGCCGGACTCAGACTCCGGAGCCATGACCTGCCAGTCTGAGCACGAGATTGCGTGCGTGGGGCAGCACGAAGTCCAGCCAGTCCTGCACCGGGTGGATCGGATGGGCGGTGCCGCGCGTCATCTCCGGGATGATGAACATCACCAGCATGACGATGAGAATGCCGTAGCGTTCGAGCTTGGCCCATTTCAGGGCCAGCGCCTCCGGCAGCAGCCCCACCACGATGCGCCCGCCATCGAGTGGCGGGATCGGCAGCAGGTTGAACAGGGCCAGCACGAGGTTGAACAGGATGAAATCGTCCAGGAACTCCACCGCGGGGTCGACCGCTGCGTCCGGCAGCCAGTCGAGCCCCCAGGCGGCGAGGCCTGCGAGCCAGGCGAGCAGGAAATTCGCGGCGGGGCCGGCTGCCGCCACGATCATCATGCCGCGGCGCGGGTTGGAGAAGCGCCAGGCGCCGACCGGGACCGGCTTGGCCCAGCCGAACATGAAGGCGACGCGGCCGATGGTGAGCAGCTGGGAGATCAGCAGAAATCCGGGCAGCAGGATGGTGCCGACACGGTCGATATGCACAAGCGGGTTGAGCGAGAGGCGGCCGGCCTTCTTGGCGGTGTCATCCCCCAGCGCCCAGGCGGCGTAGCCATGCGCTGCCTCGTGCAGGGTGATGGCCAGGATCACCGGCAGCACGGCGAGCACGATGGAGAGGATGGTGTCGATCATGCCAGCAGGCTGGCGCGTTCGGCGCTGGCAGCCGCGATGTCGCACGGCACCGCGCGCGCGGCCACGAAGTCCCGCGCCTGGTGCAGGCGGGCTTCGGCGGTCACGGACAAGGGTGGGCAATGTTCGAGCACCGAGCGGTTTTGCGCCACTTCGCCTGGGCAATAAAGAGCGATGTCGCAGCCGGCGCGCAGACAGGCCTGGGCGCGGTGTTCGGGCGCGCCCTGCAGCGCGTGCATCGCGAGGTCGTCGGACAGCAGCAGGCCGCCAAAGCCGATGCGGCCGCGGATCACCTCGGCGATCAGCCTGGCTGACAGCGTGGCGGGGTTGTCCTGATCCACAGCGCGATAGAGCAGATGCGCGGTCATGGCGCAGGGCAGATCGGCGTTGCGCTGGAAAGCGAGCAGATCGGCCTCGTCGATATCGGCGAGTTCGGGCAGCGCCAGATGGCTGTCGGCCAGCGCGCGGCCGTGGCCGGGCAGGTGTTTCATCACCGGGATGACACCGCCAGCGGCCAGACCCTCCGCCATGGCGCGGCCGAGCAGGGCCACGGTTTCGGGATCGGCGTCAAAGGCGCGATCGCCGATGGCGGTGGTGGCGCCGGGCACGGCACGATCGAGCACGGGGGCGCAGACCATGTCGAAGCCGAGGGCGGCACATTCGGCGCCGATCAGCATGCCGTGCAGGAAGGCGGCCCGGCGGCCGGCATGCTGGTTGCGCGCGAAGACGGCACCGATGCGCGATGCCGCGGGGTGGGCTGTGAAATGCGGCGGCCGCAGCCTTGCCACCCGCCCGCCTTCCTGATCGACGGCGATCACGGCCCCAGGCGGCAGGGCCGCGCGCAGATCGGCGGTGAGGCGGCGCAGCTGGTCGGGTGTTTCGATGTTGCGGGCGAACAGGATCACGCCCGCGGGCGGATGCTGGGCCAACGGCGCGCGCGTCTCTGGGTCGAGCGCGGGGCCCGGCAGTCCCAGAATCGCGGCGCGCATCGCTGTGGCGGGCAAGCTGTGGCCGGTCAGGAATTGCCGACCGTGCAGCTGCCGCCCTGTGCCTTCAGCCCGGCGCAGAAACTGCCGGCGGCGGCGCGGTCGGCAAAGCCTGCCACGCGCAGGCGGTAGAAGGATTTCCCGTCATGCTCGACATGGGCGACGCTGGGCTGGCGATCGCCCAGCAGTGCTGGGAATTTATGCGACAGGCGGCGCCATTCGGACATGGCGGCGGCTTCGGAGCCGACGGCTGCGAGTTGCACCACCGGGTGGCCGGGGGCGATTGCGGCCAGGGCTTTGCCTGGTTTGGCCGCGGCCTTGGCCTTGGCCTGGGTCGTTCCAGGGGCCGTGACAGGGGCCGTGACCGGTGCTGTGACGGTTTGGGCGGGGGTTGGTACGGCTGCGGGCGGCGCCTCGGCGGCGGGGGCGCGGGAGGCGTTCAGCAGCGGGCGCAGCGGCGTTTCGGCCAGCGGCGCCACGCGCAGCGGTTCCGGCGCTGGGGCAGTGGCCGGCGCCTGGGATGTGGCGACCGGTGCCGGGGCCGGGGTGGCTTGTGGCATTACCGGCGGGGCGCCGGAGCGCAGCGCGCCCAAGGCGGGTGTCTCGGGCTGCGGTGCAACAACGGCCTTGCCGTCCACGCCGCCGGAGAGAATACCCTCATTGGCGCCGGCCACCTTCATGCCGCCCTGATCGACGGGCTTTTCACGCACGGGCCGGCTGTCCGCCTCAATGACGGGAACGCCCGCGCTGTGATGGCCGACCCAGGACCACAGGCTGATCAGCCCCAGCACACCGACCGCGATGCCGGCTGCGATGATGATCATGCGTTTGGTGTTGGGCGGTGGTGCGCCGCGATATTCGCGCGGGGCGTAGCCGCGCGCGGCACCCAGGGTTGGAAACGGAATGTCCAGATCGTCGCGCATTGCTCAGCTCCTGGCTGAGCGCGGCTGTCACCGGCTCAGCGCATTTCCTCGACGGGGGCTACCCCCATAATGGCCAATCCCGACCGAATCACGGCGGCCGTGGCCGCCACAAGCACAATTCGCGCACGGGTTTCATCCGGCCGGTCGTCCTGCAGGAAGCGCAGTGTGGTGTCATCGCGGCCGCGGTTCCACAGCATATGAAAGTCGCCCGCCAAGTCATAGAGAAAAAACGCTATTCTATGCGGCTCGCGCGCAAAGGCCGCCTGTTCGACCTGGCGTGGCCACGAGGCGAGGCGGCGGATCAGCGTCATCTCGGCCGGGTTGTCGAGACTCGACAGATCGGCATCAAGAAGGGCCTGCGGCGAGACATCCATCTTCTCGGCGGCGGCGCGCAGCACCGAGCGGCAGCGGGCATGGGCGTATTGGACGTAGAAATTCGGGTTCTCGCGGGTCTGCGCGATGGCCTGGTCGATGTCGAAATCCATCTGCGCGTCTGATTTGCGGGTGAGCATTGTGAAGCGGACGGCATCGCGCCCGACCTCCTCCAGCAGGTCGCGCAGGGTGATGAAGGTGCCGGCGCGCTTGGACATGCGGACCAGCTCGCCGCCCTTGAGCACTTTGACGATCTGGCAGAGCACGATGTCCAGCGTGGCGTTGGAATTGCCCGCCAGCGCCTTCACCGCGGCCTTCATGCGCGAGACATAGCCGCCGTGATCGGCCCCCCAGACATCGATCATGATCTGCGCGCCGCGCGCCATCTTGTCGGCGTGGTAGGCGATGTCGTTGGCGAAGTAGGTGTTGGAGCCGTCCGATTTGCGCAGCGGACGATCGACATCGTCGCCGAAGCTGGTGGCGCGGAACAGGGTCTGCTCGCGGGCCTCCCAGTCATCGGGCAGCTTGCCTTTCGGCGGTTCCAGCACGCCTTCATAGATCAGGCCCATGCCGGTCAGCGTGTCGATCACCTTGTCGGTGGCGCCTTGCCGGACCAGTTCGCGCTCGGAGCTGTAGCGGTCGAACCGGATGCCGAGCAGTTCGAGGTCTTCGCGGATGCCGTCCATCATCATGGCGAGCGCGGTTTCGCGCACGGTCTCGAACCACAAATCGGGCTCGGCGTTCTCCAGCGTGGCGGTGGCGAGGGTGGCGCCGTGCTCGGCGGCGAGGCGCTGGCCGACGGCGATCAGATATTCGCCGCCATATTGCAGTCCGCCCGGGATGCGCTCGGCGTAGTCGTCCTGCGACAGGCTGGTGCCGATGACTTCGAGGTAGCGCCAATAGGCGGCATAGGCCAGGGCTGTGACCTGGCCGCCGGCGTCGTTGATCAGATATTCCTTGGTGACGGCGAAGCCCGCCTTGGCGAGCAGATTGGCCAGGGCGTCGCCCACCACGGCACCCCGGCAATGGCCGACATGCATCGGGCCGGTGGGGTTGGCGGAGACGTATTCGACATTGACCGGAATGCCGGCACCGATGCTGCCATCGCCATAGGCCTCACCGCGGGCGAGGATCACCGGCAGCTGGGCGCGCAGGAAGGCGGGCGCCAGATGCAGGTTGACGAAGCCGGGGCCGGCCATCTCGGCGCGGTCCACCATCGGCAGTGCGGCCAGGGCGGTGGCGAGGGCGGCGCCGATCTCCTGCGGCTTGCGGCTAGCCTGCTTGCTGACCACCAGGGCTGCGTTGGTGGCCATGTCGCCATGGGTTTCGTCCTTGGTGGCCGTGACCTCGACACGGGCCAGCACCTCGGCGGGAAGCTCGGGCAGCATGGCGGCAAGGGCTGCGAGCACATGGGCGCGCAGTTCGGCGAACAGGTTTTCTTGCATCGTTCCAGTCACTTGTGATCAGCCCGAGACGGTGATGTCGGTCAGGCGGGAATGTTCGTCGAGCGCGAAGCGGTCGGTCATGCCGGCGATGTAGTCGGCCACCGCCTGGGCGGCGCGGGTGCTGCCCGGCACGTCTCCGGCACGGCCGCGCCAGTCATCGGGCAGCAGGCTGGGCGCCTCGTGCAGCAGGGTGAAGATCTCGGTGGTCACGCGCCGCGCCTTGGCGGTCATGCGGTTGACGCGCCAGTGGCGATACATGCGGGCGAACAGGAAATCCTTGATGACGTGATTGGCATCGGCCATGGCCGGGCTGAAGGCCACGGTGGGGCGCTTGGCGTGGCGGATGGCATCCGCGTCGGTGGGGGCGAGCTCGGTGATGCGCCGGCGGGTTTCGGCCACCAGATCGGTGATCAGCGTGTTGATCACCCGGCGCAGCGTTTCGTGGCGCAGGCGGGCGGGCGGCATGTCGAAGCTGGCGGTGCGGGCCACGGCAAGCGCGTCCTTAACCACGGGCAGGTGGGCGATGTCCTCGATGGTGAAGAGCTGGGCGCGCAGCCCGTCATCCAGATCGTGGCTGTGATAGGCGATGTCATCCGCCATGGCGGCGACCTGGGCCTCGGCGGAGGCGTAGGTGTGCAGATCGAGGCGGAACTTCTTGTCGTATTCCTCGACATAGGGCGGTGGCTTGCGCAGCGGGCCGTTGTGCTTGGCCAGGCCTTCCAGCGCCTCCCAGGTGAGGTTGAGGCCGTCGAAATCGGCGTAGCGGGATTCCAGAAGGGTGACGATACGCAGCGCCTGGGCGTTGTGGTCGAACCCGCCATGCGGCTTCATCACGGCGCGCAGCGCGTCCTCGCCGGCGTGGCCGAACGGGGTGTGGCCGAGATCATGGGCGAGGGCGAGCGCCTCGGTCAGATCCTCGTCGAGCGCAAGTTCGCGGGCGATGGAGCGGGCGATCTGGGCGACCTCGATCGAATGGGTAAGCCGGGTGCGGTAGAAATCGCCCTCGTGATTGACGAAGACCTGGGTTTTGTATTGCAGCTTGCGAAAGGCGGAGGCGTGGATGATGCGGTCGCGGTCGCGCTGCCAGGGGCTGCGCGTGGCGGCCTCCGGCTCGGGGTGCAGCCTCCCGCGGGAGGTTTCGGGCTGAACCGCCCAGGGCGCGCGCGTGGTCATGCCATGCGATTACACGCTGCCACGCGCCCCTTCAATCGGCGCGTGGTTCTGCCTATGTTGCATGCATGAGCACAGCATTCCGACTGACCGACAGCGCGGCGGCGCGCGTGACCGAAATCTCCCAGGCTGAGGGCGGCGCCGCTTTGCGCATCGCCGTGCTGGCCGGGGGCTGCAGCGGGTTTCAATACAAGTTCGAGCTGGACCAGACCCGTCAGGAGGATGACGTGGTGATCGAGCACGCCGGGGCCACGGTCTATATCGATCCGGTGAGTCTGGACCTGCTGCAGGGCTCGGAGCTGGATTACACGGATGCGCTGATCGGCAGCCATTTCGTGGTGCGCAACCCGCAGGCGGCGAGTTCGTGCGGCTGCGGCTCCAGCTTCGCGTTGGCGTAGTCTCGGGTGAAGATCGCCAGCTGGAATGTGAATTCCATCCGCCAGCGCGAGCGCCATGTGGCGGCCTGGCTGGGCCGCGTGCAGCCGGATGTGCTGTTTCTGCAGGAGCTGAAATGCCAGGAGCCGGAGTTTCCGCGCGCAGCCTTTCAGGCGCTGGGCTACGAGGCGGCGGTGGTGGGGCAGAAATCCTACAACGGGGTTGCGGTGCTGGCGCGGGTGCCGTTCGAGGTGGTGCACACGTCGCTTCCCGGGCTTGAGGGCGAGGTGGCTTCGCAGGCGCGCTATATCGAGATCACCACGGCCGGGATGACGTTGATCGGCATCTATCTGCCCAACGGCAATTCCGGCGGTGAGGCGGGCTATGCCGGCAAGCTTGCCTTCATGGCGGCGCTGAAGGCGCGGGCTGAGGCGTTGCTTTCGGCGGATGTGGATTTTGCCATACTTGGCGACTGGAACGTGGCGCCGGAGGATGTGGATTACGCGAAGGGCGCCCTTTCCCCTGGCGATGCGCTGGTCCGGCCTGCGACGCGGGCGGCGTATCGGGAGATCGTCTGGCTCGGTCTGACGGATGCGGTGCGGGCGTTGCACCCGCAGGGGCCGGTCTACACGTTCTGGGATTATCAGAGTGCGTGCTGGCAGCGCGACTGTGGGCTGCGGATCGATCACGCGTTGCTGTCGCCCAGGCTTGCCGAGCGTCTCGCCGCCGCCGCACCGGATCGGCGCGAGCGGGGCGAGGAGCAGCCTTCGGATCATGTGCCGGTGGTGGTGGAGATCACATGATCTGGCGTCCTGTCGGGCCCCGGATCATGCCTCACTCCCAGTGCGGTTCGACCCAGAACCAGCGCGGGCCGCGGCGGGCCCAGTGGCCGTGGACGAAATGGGCGTAATGCGGGCGCGGGGCGATCCAGTGGCCGCCGATCCAGGCATAGCCACGGCCGTCCCAGCGCCAATGGCCGGGCTCCCACAGATAGCCGGGACGCGGGCCGGGCACGGCTTCGTAGCGCAGCGGTGGTGGTGCTTCCGGCTCGCGGTCCTCGGCCCGGGCTGATGTGGCAGCGAACAGGGTGGCTGCGGTGAAGCCCAGCAGGGCGCGGCGGTCGATCATCAGAAACTCCCTTGGTTGGCCGATGCGCCAAGAGTGGCACGCGTCACCTGACCGGTCCGATGAGGCAATGTGAGTTTTTCGCAAGCCCTTCGAAACGTTGAGCAACATTGCACACTCAGCGGCGTCGCAAGCGATTGAAAGTTTCTTTGGTTCTTTCTTTTCAAAGAAAGAACTTCTTTCTTGAAAAAGAAGCAAAGAAGTTTCAACCGCTTGCAAGCCGCCCCGGATCAGATATCCGCGTAGCAATGCGTCTCGGCGGCGGCACCCGGGTGGGTGAGTGCCCCCAGATGCGCGGGGCCGACATTCTGGGCGTAGCGCCAGATGGCGCCGGCATTGTAGTCCGTCTTGCGCGGGGTCCAGGCGGCGCGGCGGGCGGCCATCTCCTCATCGGAGATCAGCACGTCGATGCTGCCCTTCTCGGCGTCGATGACGATCTTGTCGCCGTTCTTGAGCAGGCCGATCGGACCGCCGACCGCGGCCTCCGGCCCGACATGGCCCACGCAGAAGCCGCGCGTGGCGCCGGAGAAGCGGCCATCGGTGATCAGCGCCACTTCGGCGCCCATGCCCTGGCCGTAGATGGCCGAGGTGGTGGAGAGCATCTCGCGCATGCCGGGGCCACCCTTCGGGCCCTCGTAGCGGATGACGATCACATCGCCGGGCTTGTAGGCGCGCTCGGCCACCGCCTTGAAGGCGTCCTCCTCACAGTCGAAGCAAAGCGCCGTGCCTTCGAAGCGCTGCACCTTCATGCCGGCCACCTTCACCACGGCGCCATCCGGTGCCAGGTTGCCCTTGAGGCCGACCACGCCGCCGGTCGGGGCCAAGGCCTTGGAGACCGGGTAGATCACGTCCTGATCGAGCGGGAAGACCACGTCCGCATGGTTTTCGGCGAGCGTCTTGCCGGTGACGGTCAGGCAGTCCCCATGCAGGAGGCCGGCATCGAGCAGGGCCTTGATGATGATGGGGATGCCGCCCACGCGGTGCACGTCGAGTGCGACGTATTTGCCGCCGGGTTTGAGGTCGGCGATGTAGGGGGCCGAGCGCATGATGGTCATCACGTCTTCCATGGTGAAGACGATGCCGGCCTCGTTGGCGATGGCGGGCAGATGCAGCGCCGCGTTGGTGGAGCCGCCGGTGGCGCCCACCAGCATGGCGGCGTTCTGCAGCGCCTTGAGGGTGACGATGTCGCGCGGGCGGATGTTCTTCTCGATGAGGTTCATCACGGCGCGGCCGGATTCGACGGCCCAGGCGTCACGCTCCTCATAGGGGGCGGGGGCGCCGGCGGAGCCGGGCAGAGCGAGGCCCAGGCCTTCGGAGACCATCGCCATGGTGTTGGCGGTGAACTGGCCGCCACAGGCGCCGGCCGAGGGACAGGCGACGCATTCGAGCTTGAACAGATCCTCATCGGACATTTTGCCGGCGGCGTGCTGGCCCACGGCCTCGAACACGTCCACCACCGTCACGTCGCGGTCCTGGAAGCGGCCGGGCAGGATGGAGCCGCCATACATGAAGACGGAGGGCACGTTGAGGCGCAGCATGGCCATCATCATGCCGGGCAGCGATTTGTCGCAGCCGGCGACGCCCACGAGGGCGTCATAGCCATGGCCGCGCACGGTGAGCTCGACCGAATCGGCGATCACCTCGCGCGAGACCAGCGAGGATTTCATGCCCTGGTGGCCCATGGCGATGCCGTCGGTGACGGTGATGGTGGTGAATTCGCGCGGGGTGCCGAAGGCCTCCTTCACGCCCTTCTTCACCGATTGCGCCTGGCGGCTGAGGGCGATGTTGCAGGGTGCGGCCTCGTTCCAGCAGGTGGCGACGCCCACGAAAGGCTGGGCGATCTCCTCCTCGGTCAGGCCCATCGCGTAGTAGTAGCTGCGATGCGGCGCGCGGTCGGGCCCCACGGAGACGTGGCGCGACGGCAGGCGGGATTTGTCCCAGATCTTGGTCATGGCTTTTCCTCGGCGAAATCAGGCGCCGGAGACTATGCCCGGCAGGCCGCGCGCGCAAACCGGGCATAGCCGGACAGCTACCCGGGCGCTGCGACAGGGCGAAACGACAGGGCACTGCCGCATCGTTTTTCTGTCCAAGAAGACCCCTTGCGTTGGGCTGCGAGTTCTGTGTCCACTTCCCGCCGCAACCCGCGCAAAGCGGGAGAAAAATCGAAGGGAACGGACATGAAGCTATCCCCTGTCAGGGCTCTGCTGGCCGCCGCGTTCGGCCTGGGCGTGACCGCCCCGGCCTTTGCGGCCGACCCCATCAAGATCGCCGTCATCGCGGAGGCCAGCTCGATTTCCGGCGCCGCCATTCCGAACGCCGCCAAGCTTGCCGCCGATGAGATCAACGCGGCCGGTGGCGTGAACGGGCGGATGATCCAGATCGTGGACTATGACGACCACAACTCGGCCGCCGATGCGGTGCGGGCGTTTCAGCGCGCGAAGAACGAGGATCACGCGGTGGCGGTGATCGCGAGCTACGTCTCCGAGGTGGTGCTGGCGCTGGAGCCGTGGTCGGGCCGGTTGCAGTTGCCGATGATCACGCCGGGCGCTGCGAGCGACGACATCTCGCACCGCGTGCACGCGGATTACGACCATCTGAAATACACCTTCCATGGCTATCTGGCATCGACCTTCCTGTCTGATTCGGTGTGTGACGGGCTGAAGACGATCGCGATCGAGCAGATGCATGCGAAGACCGCGGTGGTGATGAGCGAGGACGCGGCCTGGACGATCCCGCTCGATGCCGAATATCTGAAATGCGTGCCGAAGGTGGGGCTGCAGGTGCTCGACCATATTCGGCTGTCGCCGGACACCACGGATTTCACCCCGGTGTTCAACAAGATCGAGGCGTTGAAGCCCGATCTGATCGTGACCGGCATCTCGCATGTGGGCGTGCAGCCGACGGTGCAGTGGCATGACCAGCAGGTGCCGATCCCGATGGTGGGGGTGGCGAGCCAGGCGACGTCCAGCACGTTCTACAAGGACACCAACGGGGCGGCCGAGGGTGTGATCTATCAGACGGTGTCCGCACCGGATGTGGCGGTGACGCCGAAGACGATCCCGTTCACCAAGGCGTATGAGAAGCGCTTCGGCATCACGCCGGCCTATTGCGGCTACACGACCTATGACGAGGTCTATTACATCGCGGATGCGATCAAGCGCGCCGGCAGCACGGATGCCGACAAGCTGGTGGCGGCGTTGGAGAAGACCTCCTGGGACGGCACGATCGGCAAGGTGGAGTTCTATGGCCGTGACAGCGACTTCACCCATGCGATCAAGGTGAGCCCGGAATATATCGGCGGCTTGCTGGTGCAGTGGCAGAGCGGCAAGCAGGTGACGGTGTGGCCCACCAATGTCGCGAACGCCAAGATGACGTTCCCGGCCTTCATCAAGCTTCCCGCGAAGTGATTGGACGGCGCCGCGGGGTTTCGGGCCCCGCGGCGCCTCCGGGATGATCCGCATGCAGTTTCTTCAGATTTTGATCGACGGGTTTGCCATCAGCAGCCTGTACGGCATCGGCGCGATCGGCTTCACGCTGATCTTCGGCGTGTCGGGCGTGCTCAACCTGTCGCATGGCGCGATCATGGTGATGGCGGCGGTGGCGGCCTGGGCCGGGGCGGGCGATCTCGGCTTTGGCCCGTATGGCGGGGCGGCGTTCGGGGTGACGGTGGCGGTGCTGACCAGCCTGGTGACCTATGGGCTGGTGGTGCGGCCGATCCAGACCTCGACGCGGATCGCGCGCGAGGAGCGGGAGATCTTCGTGCTCACCGGCACGCTGCTGTGGGGCATCATGCTGCAGGAGGCGATCGCGTATTTCTTCACCTCCAATCCGAAGACGGTGCTGCCGTTGATCCCGGGGGTGGTGAGCCTGATTGGGGTGCGCACGCCGGCGCAGGAGATTCTGACGGCCGCGGTGGCGTGGGCGGTGATCGGGCTGCTGTGGCTGCTGGTGAACCGCACCAAGACCGGGCGGGTGCTGCTGGCGGCGTCGATCAATCCGCGCGGGCTGACGCTGCTCGGCTTTGAGATGTCGACGATCTATTTCTATGTCTGGGCGCTGTACGGGCTGCTGGCGGGGATTGCCGGCGTGCTGCTGGGCGCGTTCCTGGGCGTGAGCTCGGACAATGTGGGGCAGCTGACCGCGAGCGCGTTCTCGATCGTGGTGCTGGGCGGGTTGGGCTCGGTCGGCGGGTCGCTGATCGGGGCGTATGTGGTTGGGTATCTGGAGACCGTCACCGCCTATCTGATCGCGCCCTCGATCCGTACCATCCCGGTGCTGCTGCTGTTGGTTCTGGTGGTCTATGTGCGGCCGCAAGGGCTGCTGGGCCGACGCTGATGGAACATTGCTGATGGACAATCGGAAGAGCTTTGCCGCCATCCTGATCGTGCTGGCAGCGCTTGCGCTGCTGCCGTTCGGCGTGTCCGGCTATATTCTGGGCCTGTTGACCCTGGGCTTCTACACGGCGGTGTTCGCGATGTCGTGGGACCTGCTGTTCGGCTTTGCCGGCGAGGTGAATTTCGGGCCGAGCTTTCTGATCGGCACCGGGGCGTATACGGCGGGGCTGCTCAACCATTACGCGATTTGGCCGATCTGGGCCTGCACCATGGCGGGCGCCGGGGCCGCGGTGATCGGCGGGCTGCTGCTGGCGGTGCCGGCGTTGCGGCTGCGCGGGCCGTATTTCGGGCTGGTGACGCTGGTGGCGGTGCTGCTGCTGCAGAACATGATCGTGCTGTTCGCGGGCACCACAGGCGGTGAGATCGGGCTGGATCTGCCCGATGTGCTGGCGGTGGATGACAGCAACAACTACTGGATCGCACTGGCGTTCATGGGGATCAGCGGGTTGCTGCTGTTCGGGCTGTCGCGCTCGGCGGTGGGGCTGATCCTGCAGGCGAGCGGACAGGATGCGGTGCAGGCCGGCGCCCTGGGGTTCAATGTGACCAAGCACAAGCTGGCGGCGTTCTGTGTGAGCGCGCTGTTCTCCGGTCTCGCGGGGGCGATGCTGATCTTCTACGAGGGCACCGCCTCGGTCGGCACTGTGGTGGATATCGGGGTGGGCGTGCAGGTGATCATCGCGGCCGTGCTGGGCGGGCGGCGGACCATTCTGGGGGCGGCGCTGGGGGCGGTGTTTCTGATCGGCGCCGGAGAGATGCTGCGGCCGTTGGGCGAGCTTTCGACCTTTGTGGTGTCTGCCGTGGCGCTGGTGGTGATCCTGTTCGTGCCCGGGGGTTTTCTGGGCGCGGTGCTGCATGGGGAGCGGCGCTGATGGGCGATCTGCTGGAGGTTTCGGGGCTGACCAAGCGCTTCGGCGGGCTGGTCGCGGTGCGCGACATGAAGCTGTCGATCGGGGCCGGGGAGATTCTGGGGCTGATCGGGCCGAATGGCTCGGGCAAGTCCACCGTGATGAAGCTGATCATGGGCATCGAGAAGCCCAATGCCGGCAGCGTGCGGATCGAGGGTGTGGAGGTGGCGGGGTGGCCGAGCCATCGCGTGGCGCGGCAGGGTGTGGGGATCGTGTTCCAGCACTCGCGGCCGCTGCACCGGCAGACGGTGCTGGAGAACATCAAGCTGGCGCTGCTGCCGGACAGCCTGGTGCGGCTGTTCGCGGCCGGGCACATCAATGACCGGGCGCGGGAGATCGCGGCCCGCGTGCATCTGGATCATGTGATCAACCGCCTGCCCGGCACGCTGCCGTTTGCCGATCTGCGACGGCTGGAACTGGCGCGGGCGATTGCGCGCAATCCGAAGGTGGTGCTGGTGGATGAGCCGTTTGCCGGGCTCACGGCGCCGGAGGTTGCGGATTTCTCGAAGCTGATCGCCTCCTTCAGGGAGGAGGGGCATGCGGTGCTGCTGGTGGACCACAATGTGCGCGGGGTGGCGGCGTTGGTGGACCGGGCGCTTGCGATGTATCTGGGCGAGCACGTGGCGGAGGGCACCGCCGATGAGGTGATGCGCAACGAGACGGTGCGCCAGGTCTATCTGGGCGGTGCGCTGGTCCACACCGAGCATCGCGCCGATGCCGGGCAGAGCCGGGATGAGCTGCTGCGGGTGGACAATGTGTCGGTGCTCTACGGCAAGGCGCAGGCGCTGGAGGATGTGTCGCTGCGGGTCGGCGCTGGCGAGTTCGTCTCGGTGGTGGGGCTGAACGGGGCTGGCAAGACGACGCTGTTCAACGCGATCTCGGGGCTGGTGCCGTCTTCGGGTGAGATCGGGTTTGCCGGGCAGGGTTTGGCCGGGATGACGCCGGCGCAGATCGCGCGGGCGGGGATTGTGCAGTGCCCTGAGTCGCGCGAGCTGTTCGGCGAGATGAGCGTGCGGGAAAATCTCGATCTCGGCGGGCATCATCTGCCGCAGGCCGAGGCGGCGGAGCGGCTGGCCTGGCTGCTGGAGCTGTTCCCGATCCTGGCAACGCGGGCCGGCCAGGCGGCGCGGACCTTGTCCGGGGGCGAGCAGCAGATGCTGACCATCGCGCGCGCGCTGATGATGAAGCCGCGCCTGCTGATCCTGGATGAGCCGACGCTGGGGCTGGCGCCGGTGATCCTGGAGCAGCTGTCAAAGGCGCTGGAGACGTTGCGGCACACCACGGACATCACGGTGCTGCTGGGCGAGCAGAATGTGACCTTCGCGCTGCCGCATGCCGATCGTGTGTATGTGCTGGAGCATGGCCGCTTCATCTGGGAGGGGCCGGCTGATAGGTTCGCCGCAGAAGCGGGGGCACAATTCCTATGATCGACAACACATTGGCCGAGGCGATGGACAAGGCCGGCTTGCCGGGCCTGGTGGCGATGGCGGCGACGGCGGATGGGGTGATCCATCAGGCGGCGCTGGGCCAGCGGGCACCAGGGGTGGCGATGACGCTGGACAGCGTGGCGCGTATCGCCTCGATGACAAAGGCGATCACCTCGGCCACCGCCTTGCGTCTGGTGGAGCAGGGCCGGCTTGCACTGAACACGCCGGTGGGAGAGCTGGTGCCGGAGGTGGCACAGGCGCAGGTGCTGGAAGGGTTTGACGGCGAGACGCCGATCCTGCGGCCGGCGCGCACGCCGATCACACTGCGCCATCTGCTGACGCACAGCGCGGGGTTTGGCTATGAGGGCTGGAACACCGATCTGCAGCGCTATTGGCGGCTGAAGGGGCTGCCGCGTATCCCCGGCACCCCGGATGATCTGCGCGCCGTTCCGCTGGTGTTTGAGCCGGGCAGCTCCTGGCATTACGGCATCAATCTGGAGGTGGCCGGGCTTGCGATGGAACGCGCCACCGGGCGGCCGCTTGCCGACCTGATCGCCTCCGAGATCACCGTGCCGCTTGGGATGCATGACACGTCCTTCCTGCCGGGGCCCGCGCATCAGGCGCGCACCATGGCGCTGCACCGGCGCGAGGCGGATGGCGGGATCGTGCCGATGGAGATGCCCTTCCCCACCGCTTTGCCGTTCGCCTATGGCGGCGGCGGGCTGTTCAGCACGGCGGCCGATTACATCCTGTTTCTGCAGGCGGTGATGAAGGGGACGCTGCTGTCCCCTGCCCTGCACGCCGAGTTCATCCGCCCGCAGCTGCCGGCCAATCCGATCGTAGGGCAGCTTCGCAGCTGCGATCCGCGTTCCAATGATTTCGATCCGTTTCCGGGGACGGCTTCAAGCTGGAGCCTGGGGTTTCTGGTCAACGCGCAGCCCACCGCCTCCGGGCGCTCGCCCTACAGCCTGTGCTGGGGTGGGATCTTCAACACGTATTACTGGATCGACCTCACCCGCGGCACGTGCGGCGTGGTGATGACGCAGCTGGCGCCGTTCGCGGATCAGGGCGTGCTGGATGTGGTGGCGGCGTATGAGGCGGCGATCAATCGGAGGTGAGGAAGTGTCTTCTTTTTGTGAACAAAAAGAAGTTCTTTCTTGCCTGATCCAGACGGCGGAGGCGCTGCGCGCTTCCGCCCTACGTGATTGGCAATTCGCGGATTTCGATGGTGCCGCCGGCCTCGTAGACGGGGTTGCCGGGGAGCAAATCGCGCACATCGGCGATGGTGTCGGCGGTGACGCGCAGATAGCCGCCGATGGTTTGGGTGATCGGCCGCGTTGCGTTGTCCTTGCGGACGCAGATGCCGTCCCCCACCGCGCTGCCGCCCTCGAAGACGCCACGCTGGCGCAGGCCCGCCAGATAGGCGGGCCAGGCGCTGGCGGCGGGCTTCACCGGCGCATCATCATGCATCAGCAGGATGAAATCCGGCATGCGGTCAGCGCTTCTTGGCGCGGGGTTTGGCCGGGGCGCGTTTGGCCTTGGGGTGTTTGGGGGCGCCGGGGTCGGCGGCGGCGGCTTCGCGCAGCTGGGTGATGGTGGCGCGTGAGGTGATCTGCTCGGGGTTCATCCGCAGTTCGATCACCGCGGGTTTGCCGCTGGCCACCGCACGTCGGAAGGCGGGGGTGAAGCCCGCGGTGTCGCTCACCACCTCGCCATGGCCGCCGAAGCTTTCGATGAAGCGGGCGAAATCCGGGTTGGTGAGCGAGGTGCCGGAGACGCGGCCGGGATAGGTGCGTTCCTGATACATGCGGATGGTGCCGTACATCTGGTTGTTGAACACCAGCACGATGGGCGCCACGGCGTGGTGGCAGGCGGTGGCGAGTTCCTGGCCGGTCATCAGAAACCCGCCATCGCCCACGAAGCACACCACCTGGCGGTTGGGATGGACGATCTTGAGGCCGATGGCGGCCGGAACACCGTAGCCCATGGCGCCGTTGGTGGGGCCGTAGAAGCGCTGCTGGTCGGTGAGGTGCATGAAGCGCGGCGACCAGGTGGCGAAATTGCCGGCGTCGCACGTCATGATGGCGTCCGGCTCCAACAGGGATTCCAGCTCGCGCATGCATTGGGCGACGTTGAGGGGGCCGGCATAGTCCGGCACCACCATGCCCTTCAGGCGCAGGGCGCGCAGCTCCTGGGTCCAGCTGCTCCAGTCATGCGGGGTGAGCGTGACGCGGTGGGCGGCTTCGGCGAAGGCGTTGAGGTCGGTTGCGATGCCAAGGGCGGGGCGGAAGACGCGGCCGATCTCGGATTGTTCCTGATGGACATGGATGATGGGCGTGCCGCCCACCGCCTCGAACAGGGTGTAGCCCTGGCTGACCGCCTCGCCGAGGCGGGTACCGATGGCGAGGATGAGATCGGCCTCCTTGATGCGGGCGATCAGTGCGGGGTCGGAGCCGACGCCGACATCGCCCACGAAATTGTCTGCCGTGCCGGGATAGAGCGACTGGCGGCGGAAGCTGACCGTGGTGGGGATGTTGTGGGCGCGCAGGAAGGCGCCGATGGCGGCACGCCCGGCTTCGGTCCAGCCGGAGCCGCCCAGGATGGCCAGCGGCTTGTGGGCGGCGTTGAGCATGGTGGCGAACTGCACGAGGGAAGCCGGGTCCGGATGCGGGCGGAAGACCAGGGCGGGCGGGATGTCCGGCACGGTGACCAGATGTTTCTGCATCTCCTCCGACAGCGCGATCACCACCGGGCCGGGCCTGCCGGAGGTGGCGACATCGACCGCGTGGGCCACGAGTTCGGGTATGCGGGCGGCGTCGTCGATCTGGGTGACCCATTTGGCCAACGGCTGGAACATCCGGCGGTAATCGACTTCCTGGAAGCTTTCACGGTCGGTTTCGGCGAACGGTATCTGGCCCACGAACAGCAGGAGTGGCGTGCTGTCCTGCTGGGCGATGTGCACGCCGATGGCGGCGTGGCAGGCGCCGGGGCCGCGGGTGACGAAGGCGGCGGCGGGTTTGCCGTGCAGCTTGCCATAGGCTTCGGCCATGTTCACAGCACCCGCCTCGAAGCGGCAGGTGGTGAGATGGAGGTGGTTGCGCACGGCGTAGAGCCCGTCCAGCACGTCCAGATACGATTCGCCGGGGACGGCGAAGGCGTGGTCGATGCCCTGGGCCACCAGCGCATCGGCCAGGATGCGCCCGCCGGTGCGGGGTTTTGGGGTGGTGCTGGCGGCCATGGCGGTGATCTCCCGTGTTTCCCGCAAGCCTAGCCCAGGCGGCGTCACCGGTCACGGGGCGGGCTTGTGGTGATTTTCAGCCTGTTTCGGTCTGGATCAGCGCGGCCTCGCGGCGCAGGCGGGCGGCGGCGATGTGGCGGCGCATCATCATCTCGGCCAGATCGGCGTCCCGATCCTCGATGGCGGCGACGATGCGTTCATGTTCCAGCGCCGCGCGTGTGGTGCGGGGGCGTGGGAAGGTGGGCAGGCCGCGATAGAGGCGCAGCAGCGGGTAGAGTTCGAGGCAGAGCAGGTCGGTCAGCATCGGGTTGCGGCTGTACTGCGCGATGGCGAAGTGGAAATCCTGATCGTCGCGCTCGTTGAGGTCGCGGTCCTGGCCAGGGCTTGCGCGTGTGACGGCCGCGCGCAGGCGGGTGATCTCGGCATTGCTTGCCTGCAGCGCGCAGAGCCGCGCCGCCATGCCTTCCAGCGCCTCACGCACCAGGAACAGCTCGGCCAACGCTTCGGGGGAGGGTTTGACGATGCGGGCCCCCTGGTTGGCGGAGCGGGTGATCAGTTTGCGTTCCTGCAGCCGGTGCAGCGCCTCGCGTAGCGGGCCGCGGCTGATGCCGTATTGGCGGGCCAAAGCGGGCTCGCTGATCTTCATGCCGGGGGGCAGCTCGCCGGAGAGGATGGCTTCGCTGAGGCGGTGATAGACCTGCTCGGCCAGGGTGCCGGATGCCTCCTCGACCTCGGGGTTATGTTGACACTCTTGATCGTTCAAAGCGCTTATTCCGCATTTTGATGCGACAGACCCGCCAAAGTGTTGACAGTTTTTCCGAGCACTGTCTAGGCTTGGGGCAATCAACAAGGCTTTCCGGGATGGACACGATGAGTGCTGCGCAAACCCTCTCCCCCGGCGCCCAGCTGCGGGCCTTGCTGGCCGAGCCGGGCATCATGGTGGCGCCTGGCGTGTATGACGGGTTCAGCCTGCGCCTGGTGGAGATGATGGGCTACAAGACCGCCGCCATCACCGGGGCGGGTCTGAGCGAGAGCAATCTCGGTTGGCCGGATGTCGGCATCATGGGCTACACCGAGAATCTGCGCGCCTGTTCGGCGCTGGCCGCGGTGAGTTCCATCCCGCTGGCCGCCGATGGCGACACCGGCTACGGCAATGCACTGAACGTGTATTTCACGATTCAGGGCTTCGAGCGCGCCGGCTTGGCCTGCCTGATGATCGAGGATCAGGTCTGGCCGAAGCGCTGCGGCCATATGGAAGGCAAGCAGGTGATCTCCGCCGAGGAAGGCGTTGAGAAGATCCGTGCGGCGAGCGAGGCGCGGCGTGACAAGGATTTCGTGATCAAGGCGCGCACCGATGCCACCGCCATTCATGGCCTGGGCGAGGCGATCCGCCGGTTGAACCTGTATGCCGAGGCGGGGGCGGATATTCTGTTCGCCGATGCGCTGCTCTCGGCCGAGGATATCGGCACGGTGGCGCGCAATGTCAGCAAGCCGCTGACGGTGAACATGGGGTTTGGCATCCGTCAGCGCCCGACCACGCCGCTGCTGTCGACACGGCAGCTGGAGGATCTGGGGGTGAAGGCGGTGTCCTTCCCGCGCATGCTGACCGCTGCCGCCATTCAGGGCATGAAGAACGCGCTGGCGGTGCTGGGGCAGTCGATTGCGGAGGAGCGGGTGATCGACCGGCCGGATCTGCTGGTGTCGTTTGGGGAGATCAACGAGCTGATGGGGGCGGCCAAGATCAAATCGATCGAGGACGCCTTTATCGGCACGCGAAACGCCGGCTGAGAACGAGCGGGAGGGCCGGGCATGCGGGACTCCTTCGCGACACGCCGTCTGCTTGCGGGTGATGTCGGCTATCACAGCCTGACAGCGCTTGGAGCGGCGCTGGGCGTTGATCTGTCCGCCATGCCGGTGTCGTTGAAGGTGCTGCTGGAGAACCTGCTGCGGCACGAGGACGGGGTGACCGTCACACGTGATGACATCGCGGCGCTGGCGCGCTGGCCTGATCCGGTGAGCCTGGACCGGGAGGTGGCGTTTCATCCGTCCCGCGTGCTGATGCCGGACAGTTCGGGGGTGCCGCTGCTGATCGACCTGGCGGCGATGCGCGATGCGATGGTGGCGCGTGGGTTGGACCCGCGGCTGGTGGACCCGATGGTGCGCACCGATCTGGTGATCGACCATTCGGTGCGGGTTGATCAGGCCGGCAGCGCGCAGGCCTATGGCGCCAATCTGAAGGCGGAGCTGGAGCGCAACCGGGAGCGCTACGGCGTGGTGCGCTGGGCGATGGAGCAGTTTCAGAACCTGCGCGTGGTGCCGCCGGGCAACGGCATCGTGCATCAGATCAACATCGAGCATCTGGCCGATGTGGTGTCCTGCGTGGACATGCCGGGCGGGCGGCTGGCGTTTCCGGACACGCTGGTCGGCATGGACAGCCACACGCCGATGGTGAACGCGCTGGGCGTGTTCGGCTGGGGTGTGGGCGGGATCGAGGCGGCAACGGCGATGTTCGGCCAGCCGGTGGGGCTGCCGACGCCGCGGGTGGTGGGCTGCTGCCTGGTGGGGCGGCCGCCGGTGGGGACGATGTGCACCGATATCGTGCTGGCGTTGACGAAGTTCCTGCGCGCGGCCGATGTGCTGGCGGCGGTGGTGGAGTTCTGCGGGCCGGCGCTGGAGCATCTGGCGCTGCCGGACCGGGCGACGATTGCCAACATGGCGCCGGAATATGGCGCCACGATGGGGTTCTTCCCGATCGATGACGAGACGCTGCGCTATCTGCGCCGGACCGGGCGCGCGCCCGGCCATGTGGATCTGGTCGAGCGCTATGCCCGCGCGCAAGGCCTGTGGCGGGAGCGGGAGCCCGCGTTTGAGACGGTGCTGGAGTTTGATCTGTCGGGCGTTGTGCCGTGCCTCGCCGGCCCGTCCCGGCCGGAGGCGCTGGTGGCGCTGCCGGAGGTGGCCGCGCGGTTTCGCAGTGCCTATGCCGCGCGGGGTGCCGGTGAGGCGCAGGCGCCGGATGCGACACTGGCACAGCGGCCCTTGCAGCATGGCGACATCGCAATTGCCGCCATCGCCTCCTGCACCAACACGGCCAACCCGTATCAGATGATCGCGGCGGGGTTGCTGGCGCGCAACGCCGTGGCGCGCGGGCTGCGCAGCAAGAGCTGGATCAAGACCTCGTTCTCCCCCGGCTCGCGCGCCGTGCCCGCGATGCTGGCCAAGGCCGGGTTGAGCGAGGCGCTGGATGCGCTGGGCTTCAACCTTGCGGGGTTTGGCTGCATGAGCTGCGGCAG
This sequence comes from uncultured Rhodospirillales bacterium, assembly GCA_903924855.1. Lineage (GTDB taxonomy): Bacteria > Pseudomonadota > Alphaproteobacteria > Acetobacterales > Acetobacteraceae > CAIQQQ01. The sequence continues at coordinate 58,698 of CAIYCW010000154.1, forward strand.
TGGGTCGGGCGCCATCGCCGAGGATGTGGCGCGGCAGATCGCCGAAGGCGGGCTGGTGGCGGCGGGGGTGATCTCGAGCAACCGCAATTTCGATGGCAGGCTGAATGCGGCGGTGCGCGGCACGTTTCTGGGATCGCCGCCGCTGGTGGTGGCCTATGCGCTGGCCGGGTCTGTTCTGGTGGATATCACGCGCGCCCCGCTCGGGCTGGATTCGGATGGCGCACCGGTGCATCTGGCCGAGCTGTGGCCCAGTGACGCGCAGATCCGCGCCTGTCTTGATGCGGCGCTGAGCGAGGCGTTGTTTCACGACGCCTATGACAGCTTCGCCGATCCCGGACCGGACTGGCACAGCATTCCACATGCCTCTGCACCGGTGCTCACCTGGGATCCGGCCAGCACGTTTCTGCGCCGGCCGCCGTTTCTGGAGGCTGCGGATGATCTGGCCGCGCCCATCGAAGGCGCGCGCATCCTGCTGCTGCTGGGCGATGACGTGACCACCGATCATATCTCGCCAGGGGCCACGGTTCCGCCGGACACCGAGGCCGGTGCTTATCTGGCTGCACAGGGTGTGCCGGTGGCGCGTTTCGGCACCTATATCGGACGCCGGGCCAATCATGAGGTGATGCTGCGTGGCACCTTCGCCAATGTGCGGCTGCGCAACGAGATGGTGCCGGAGTGCGAGGGCGGCTTCACCCGGCATCTGCCGAGCGGCGAGGTGATGACGATCTATCGCGCGGCCGAGCGCTACCGGGCGGAGAACCGCGCTGTGGTGGTGTTCGCCGGGGCCAATTACGGCTGCGGCTCGTCACGCGACTGGGCGGCGAAGGGCACACGGCTGCTGGGCATCCGCGCGGTGATCGCGGAGAGTTTCGAGCGCATCCACCGCTCCAACCTGGTGGGGATGGGCGTGCTGCCGTTGCAGTTCCCGCCTGGTGTGACGCGCCGCAGCCTGGGGCTTGATGGCTCGGAGCTCATCGACATCGCCGATATGGCGGCGGCGCTGACCCCGGGGGCGGTGGTGGTGATGCGGGTGCGGCGCGGCGATGGCCGCGTGGAGGATGTGCCGCTTGCGTCTCGCGTGGACACACGGCGCGAGGCGGATTGGGTGCGGGGCGGCGGCATTCTGCCGTATATTTTGAAGGAACTGGCTTCGGCATGACCATGAACCCATCCAGCGTCACCGCCCTTCTGTGCGAGCGGATCGTGGCGGCAAGCCGGTCCACATTGCCGCCGGACGCGCTGAAGGCGGCGCGGGAGCTGTGCCTGGACGGGATTGCGGTGGCGGTGGCGGGTGCGCAGCTGGAGGAGGCGCCGCGACTGTTGGCGGCGCATTTCGCTGATCCGTTGACCGGCACGGGCGGTGGCACGTCTTCCTCGCTGCTGGGGCTGAATGCGCGGCTGGGCACGGTGCCGGCGGCGCTGGTCAATGGCGCTGCGATGCATGTGCTGGATTTCGAGCCGATGTGGCTGCCGGCGACGCATGCGCTGTCCCCTGCCCTGGCGTCTGCCCTGGCGCTGGGTGAGGCGCTGGGCAGTTCGGGGCTGGAGGTGCTGGGTGCGGTGGTGCTGGGCATCGAGATCCAGGGGCGGTTGCGCCAGGCGGCGCGTGGGCTGGAATCGCATGAGCTGCGGTTTCATCCGCCGGGGTTTGTGGGGCCGATCGGGGCTGCCGTGGCGTGCGGGCATCTGCTGGGGTTTGATGCGCGGCAATTCGCCAATGCGATCGGCATTGCGGGGTCGCGCTGCGGCGGGCTGTTCGTCAATCTCGGCACGATGACCAAGGCGACGCACACCGCCTATGCGGCGTCACTCGGGCTGGAGGCGGCGCTGCTGACGCGCAGCGGCTTCACCGGCAGCCTGGCGCTGTTCGATGCGGGGCCGCAAAGCTACGAGAACGCGTTCTTCCCGCGCGGGCTTGATAGCGATGCGCTGCTGGCATTCGGGCAGACTCTGCGCGTGGTGGATCCCGGCTACGCGGTGAAGATCTTCCCGGCCAAATTCTCCACCCATTACGCGATCACGGCGGCGCTGGCGCTGCGCGATCGGATCCCCGATCCGTCAGCGATCACCAAGGTGCGGATCACCGCCGCCGATGTGCCCTCCAGCGACCGGCCGCATCCGCGTTCCGGCCTCGATGGCAAGTTCAGCCTGCAATACACGGCGGCGCTGGCGCTGCTGGATGGGCAGGTCGGGCTTTCGAGCTTCACCGATGCGCGGCTGCACCGGGCGGATATGCAGGCGCTGCTGCCGAAATTCGAGACGCGGCTGACGCGGGAGATTCCCAGCATCTACACCGAGGGGCGCTATCTGGATGTGGCGGTGACGCTGCAAGGTGGCGAGGTGATCACCGCGCGCTGTGAGCGACCGCGCGGCTCCTGGGGGGCGGCGCCGATCACCACGGCGGAGCTGGTGGGCAAGGCGCGGGATTGTTTTGCCACCTTCGCCACGAAAGAGGCCGCCGAGACCTGCATCGCGTCCTGCCTGGAGCTGGATCGGCTGGACGGGGTTGGTCTGCGCGCGCTGCTGCGCCTGGCCAGCACCGGGGGGCATGGCTGATGCTGCTGCTCGACAATGACGTGATCGCCCAGGTGCTGACGACGAAGGATTGCATCCTGGTGCAGGAACGCGCCTTCGCGGGGCTGAACACCGGTGCCTCCGTGGGCAGGCCGCGGCTGGACACGTTCATGCCGTGCGGGCGGGAGGACGGGTATTACCGGTTCGGCTCGGTGGAGGGGGCCACCGATGGCATTCATGCGGTGCGGCTGAAATCGGACATCATGACCTGGCCGCGGCGCGAGGATGGCAGCTGGTCCGAGAAGAAATACTGCATCGAGCCTGGCACCTATTGCGGGCTGGTGCTGCTGTTCAGCACCGAGAACGGAGCCCCTCTGGCGATTCTGAATGACGGGCATCTGCAGCATATGCGCGTGGGGGCGGCGGCGGGGCTTGGCGCGCGGCTGCTGGCGCGGCCGGAGGCGCGGCGGGTTGGCATGATCGGCTCGGGCGGCATGGCGCGCACCGTGCTGGAGGCGCTGGTGGCGGTGCGCGACATCACCGAGGTGCTTGTGTTCAGCCGCGATGAGGGCAACCGGACGCGCTATGCGCGGGAGATGTCCGCAAGCCTTGGGGTGGAGGTGATCGCGGTTGGCAGCGCGCGGGAGGCGGTGCGCGGCGCTGACATACTGGCGACCACGACGGACAGCATGTCCGCCGTGATCGATGCCGAGTGGCTGGAGCCGGGGATGCATGTGGTGGGCATCGGGCCGCTTGATTTCCCGAAGGAGGCGGAGGCGCGGATCGATCTGGTGGTGCGCCAGGGTGATGAGGCGTTCGACATGCCGGAGAGCGGGCAGTTCCGCCGCGATCTGGGGCACAGCCGCAGCGCGTTTGTGGGGGGCTCGCCTGAGGAGCAGAAACGTCTGCCGCCGGTGATGCGCAAGCAGCGCACGCCGCGCGTCTGGCCGTTCTACGCCGATGTGATCGCCGGGCGCGCCGAGGGGCGGACCAGCCCAGACCAGATCACCCAGTATCGGCCGGTTGGCAATTGGGGGCTGCAATTCGCCGCCTGTGGCGGGCTGGCCTATCGGCTGGCGAAGGCGCGCGGGCTGGGGCATGCGCTGCCGGATGGCTGGTTCGTGCAGTCCATCAAGAACTGAAACGGTGATGTCATCCCCCAGCCCCGATCCGGCCTCTGACATGCGCCATATCAGCGTCGATTGGCCGCATCTGGCGTTTGCGACCGCGATCAGTGGGTGGGCCGCCTGGTATTGCCGCGATGCGTGGCTGGCCAATGCGGATGCGGAGAATCTGATCCTGATCGTGCCGGTCTCCGCGGCGGCCTTGGTGCTGTATGGCGTGGTGGCGCTGGGCTGCATCAGGCGGACGGCGGAGGCGGTGCCGCGGCCGCCGGTTGCGGCGTTTGGCCGGATTTTGGGCACGATGGCGATGCTGGCCGGGTTTGCGGTGGCCGGGCCGCTGATCGGGTTTGACGTTGTCTCGTTTGTCTATCTGCTGGCGATGCTGCTGTTTCTGGGTGAGCGGCGCTGGGCGGTGTTGCTGCTGGTGCCGGTGATATTCGCGGCGATCGTGGTCTGGGGTTTCGGCACGCTGCTGGACACGCCGTTGCCGCTGCTGCTGTTCGGGGATGGGTCATGATCGATCTGGATGCCCTGAACGCCGCGTTTCATCTGCTGTCCGGCTCGTGGCAGCCCTGGCTGGTGGTGGTGCCGGGGCTGCTGATCGGGCTGTTCGTGCATGCGGTGCCGGGGCTTACGACCTCGATGGCGCTTGCGATCTGCCTGCCGCTGATCCCCTACATGGATTTTCTGCAGGCGCTGATCTTCATGACGGCGATGTATGCGGGCGCACTGTTCGGGGTGGCGATACCGGCCATTCTGCTCAACGTGCCGGGCTCGGCCTCGGCTGTCGGCACCACGTTTGACGGGTTTCCGATGGCGCAGCAGGGCCGGCACAACGAGGCGTTGGGGCTGGCGCTGGGGGCCTCCTGTGTCGGGCAGGCGATCGCCTATGGGTTGTTGCTGCTGCTGGCGGGTCCGATCGGGCGATTTGCCATCAGATTGGGGCCGCCTGAGATGCTGATCGTGGCGATCTGGGGGTTGACGCTGATTGCGCGGCTGCGCGGGCGGCATCTGGCGCGCGGGCTGCTGGCGGGCTGTTTCGGGCTGCTGCTGGGGACGGTTGGGCTGAGTGTGCGCGGGGCGGCGCGCGGCACGATGGGGTTGGATCTGCTGCTGGACGGCATTCCCACGGTGCCGGCGATTGTGGGGCTGTTCGCGGCATCGGAGTTGTTCAACCTGGTGGGGCGCGAATACATCGTGGCCGACATGACGCGGCGGGCGGTGGATGCGCGCCGCATTCTGGCCGGCATGCGCGACGTGTTCCGCTATCCGGCCACCTTGCTGCGCGGCGGGTTGCTGGGGGCGTGTATCGGCATTCTGCCGGGCGGGCATGCGATCGCCAATCTGCTGTCCTATTCCGAGGCGCGGCGGGCGGCGAAGGACCCGGAGGCGTTCGGCACCGGCGATCCGCGTGGGATCATTGCCGCGGAATCGGCCAATGCCAGCTCGGAGGGCGGCTCGATGGCGACGCTGCTGGCGCTGGGCATTCCCACCGGCGGGGCGACCGCGGTGATGCTGGTGGCGTTCGGCATGCACGACATCACCGGTGGGCCGGCCTTCATGCGCGACCATGCGGATGTGGTCTATGCGGTGATCCTGTCCAGCCTGGTGCAGGTGGTGCTGCTGGGGCTGATCGGGTTTGGCTTCATCTTCGTGGCCAGCTTCATTGTGAAGGTGCGGCTGCGGGCCTTGGTGCCGGTGGTGCTGGCGCTGGCGCTGGTGGGCAGTTTTGCGCTGACCCAGACCATGGCGGGGCCGATCACGCTTGCGGTGTTCGCGGTGATCGGCTGGCTGATGCAGCGTTTCGACTATCCGGTGGCGGCCGTTGTGGTGGGGCTGCTGCTGGGGCGGATGACCGAGGGCGCCCTGCTGCGCAGCTATCAGCTGAGCGGGGGCGAGTTCGGCTATGCGCTGGGCCGGCCGATCGCACTTGTGCTGCTGGGCCTGCTGGTTGCCACCTTTGTTCTGCCGATGATCAGACAACGATCGGGCGCCCTGACCGCAGGGACGACCCGGCATGGAAGGAAGCCCTGAGATGAACCGCCGCACGCTGTTGGCAACTGGCCTTGCCGCCCCCTTTGTCTCACGCGTCAGCCCGGCCCGGGCCGAGGGCTGGCCGCGCCGGCCGCTGACCATATTGGTGCCGTTCGATGTGGGCGGCAGTGTGGACCGGCTGGCGCGCGGCTTTGCGCAATACATGCCGAAATATCTGGGCCAGCCGGTGACGGTGGTGGACCGGGCCGGGGCCGGCGGGATGATCGGCACCAACTGGCTGCTGCAGCAGCCGGCCGATGGCCACACGGTGATGCTGACGCCGGCCACCCCGTTCATTCCGGTGAACATTCTGGTGACCAATGCGCGCTACACGCTGGACAGCTTCACCTTCGTCAATGCGCAATGGACCGACTACACGGTGCTGCTGGTGCCGAAGGACCGGCCGTGGCGGACCGCGGCCGAGCTGATCGATGCCATTCGCGCCAATCCGGGCAAGATCAGCACCGGGGTGGATTTCGGCTCGGTTGGGCATATCACCACCATCGCGTTGCTGGATTCGCTGGGGCTGAAGCCGGATGCGATCCGGATTGTGACGTTTGACGGGTCGGGGGCGATGCGCACGGCGTTGGCCGGCGGGCAGGTGGATTTCAACATCGGCCAGGGCGAGGGTGCCGCCGCGGTGAAGGATTTCATCCGGCCGCTTGCGGTGTTTCTGGACCACCGGCTGCCGGAGGTGGATGCGCCGCCGATCAACGAGGTGCTGGCGGCGTACAAGACGACGGTGCCGCTGATCAACGGCTCGGTGCGCAGCTTTGTGTATCCGGCGGCGTTCAAGGCGAAACATCCGGAGGATTATGCGAGTTTCGTTGCCGCCTATCGGGCCACACTGGCTGATCCGGGGTTTCAGAAATTCCTGCACGACAACCAGATGGCGGGGGATTGGGTGGGCGAGGCGCGCACGACGGAGATCATCCGCGCCAATTTCGAGGCGTTGAAGCGCTACAAGGATCTGCTGAAGTCGTGAGCCGGGCCTGGGTGGTGGATCACACCACCCTTGGGCTGGTATGACGGTGCCAGACGGCCGGGAGAGCGGACATGCGGGCGATATTCGTGCAGATCAAATGCGAGATGGGCCAGGCCTACAAGGTGGCGCAGCTGGCGGCGGATGAGATCGAGGAGCTGTCTGAGCTGTATTCGACCTCGGGGCAGTATGATCTGCTGGCGAAATTCTATCTGGAGCCGGGGCAGGACACCGGGTTGTTTGTGACGGAGCGGGTGCAGTCGCTGGCCGGGGTTTCGGATACGTATACGCTGATTGCGTTCAATGCGTTTGTGGGTGGGTAGTGGCCTGGATACAGATATGGCGGTGTTTTCGGACTATATTCGAAATTTCGGTCTTATCATACAATCTGTTGCGGTTCCTTGTTTGGCAGCGATTGGGGCTTGGATCGCTCACCAACAGATGCGAACCGCTCGCGCCAAATTAAAATTGGACCTTTATGATCGGCGCTATGCTGTTTTCAATGCTAAACGCAAATTACTATTCGAAGTATTTTCAAAGCGGCTACCCTCCGATGAGACGTATCACGAGTTCGCAATATCCACCGCTGAATCAGAATTTCTTTTTGATAGTGAACTAACTTTTCATTTGCTTGAAATTAGACAGAGATGTTCAAGAATGTCAGCAATAATTGTTTCAGCCAAAGATTTAGAGCCAGGACCCTCCCGTTCGGCTGCATTCGAAAAAGCAACTGAGCATCAAAAGTGGTTGATGGCACAAGAAGCGCACATTACCGAAAAGTTTAAGCCTTATTTGAAACTCGACAACCTCAAATGACCCAACGGACACTGCCCGGCCCAGGCAGATACAGGATACGCTCTTAGGCCGAATTGCGTCCCCAAAGGGCAAGCCCGCCATGACTCTTGAACCAAATAGCATGATGGAATAAACTAAGTCACATTAGTTTAGGCGATGAACCATGCGCAGCATCAACATCCACGAAGCGAAGACCCATCTCTCACGCCTCATCGAGGAGGCGGTGCAGGGGAAGCCGTTTGTGATCGCCAAGGCGGGGACGCCGTTGGTTCAGGTGACGGCGTTGACCGCGCCCGAGCCTCCGTCCCGTCTTGGTTTCATGGCGGGGCAGTTCACCGTGCCGGCGGATTTCGACAAGATGGGGCAGGATGAGATTGCGACGCTGTTCGGCGGATGATCCTGCTCGACACGCATCTGCTGCTGTGGGCGGCGGCCCAGCCTGCGTTGCTGCCGGAGACGGCGCGCAATCTGCTGGAGGATGGGACGGCGGAGATGCTGTTCAGCGCCGCCTCGATCTGGGAGGTGGCGATCAAGAGCGGTTTGGGGCGCGCTGATTTTCAGGTGGATGCCGAGGCGTTTCGGGTGGGGCTGTTGGCGGCAGGGTATCGGGAAGTGCCGATTTCCGCGCAACATGCCGCCGCTGCCGGGCGTTTGCCGATGTTGCACAAGGATCCGTTCGACCGGTTGCTGATCGCGCAGGCGGGGGTTGAGCGGTTGACGCTGCTGACGGTGGACCGGGTGGTGGCGCAATATCGCGGGCCGTTGTTGTTGGCGGCGTAAGGTTTCCGCCCTTCCGCGGCCCGGGCTTGCGTTGCGATGGATTGCCGCGTCGCTTCGCTCCTCGCAACGACGGCATGGCGGATGAGAGCCTCGCCCGCCCCACCCGCCGCCCCTCAAACGAGAGAACGTTTTTTGCTTCTTTTTTTCAAAAAAGAAGGCCTTGCTTCTTACCGCCCCCCCGACACCGGAACGATGGCGCCGGTGACGTAGGAGGCCTGGTCGGACATCAGCCAGAGGATGGCGTCTGCCACTTCCTGGGCGGTGCCGATGCGGCCCATGGGGACGGAGGGGCCGAGTTTGGCCAGGCGGTCGCCGAGGCCGGCCTTGGCGTGGATTTCGGTGTCGATCAGGCCGGGGCGGACGGCGTTGACGCGGATGCCGCGGGGGGCGAGTTCCTTGGCGGCGCCGATGGTGAAGCTGTCGATCGCACCTTTGCTGGCTGCGTAGTGCACCCAGTCATTCGGCCCGCCCAGGGTTGCTGCAACCGAGGACAGGTTGGTGATGGAGCCACCCTGGCCGCCATGGTCGGTTGCCATGCGCTTGATCGATTCCCGCACGGTGAGGAACACGCCGCGGACATTGATGCCCAGCACGTCATCAAGAATGCGTGAGGAGATGGTCTCCAGCGAGGCGGTGGGCCCGGTGATTCCGGCGTTGGTGACGACCGCATCGAGCCGGCCGAAGGTTTGATCGAGCCAGGCGAAGAGGGCGGATGTGGCAAGTTCGCTTGCTGCATCAGCCGAAAAACCAAGGGCTTGGCCGCCGCTGCGGGCGACTTCCGCGGTCAGGGCGTCGGCGGCTTCGGTGGAGGAGCGGTAGCTGAACGCCACGCGCCAGCCCTGGAGTGCCGCGGATTTCACCACGGCGGCCCCGATGCCCTGGCTGCCGCCGGTGACCAGAAGGACCTTGTTCTGCATGCGCTGCCTCCACCATCTTATGTGTGATTGCGCACGAGCATATGCACCGTTGCCTGGTTTGCATATTGTCCCTGCGGGCCGTCCGATTTTTTTGGACACGGCACGAAAAATGGTACCAACATTAAAAAATATTACATCGTCACGAAGGTGTGAGTCGTGCATCTGAGAGGGTGTTTGTGCCGTTACGTCTTGGCGGCACGCAAACTGAAAACGGGTGGGCGAGGACGGGTGTCGGGTGCGGGCCGCCGCCTTACGTTCAGCAGCAGGGGAAGGGCAGAACGATGCAAACCGATGAGTTCAAAACGGCTCCGGTGAGCCAAAGCGCGGCGGAGACCGATCAGCCGGGGATGGCGGTGGATCTGTTGCGCCGGGTGATTGTCGGCCTGGTGCGGCGCGAGGGGTTGGCGCTGTCCACCCAGCAATTCGGCGTGTTCATGGCCTGCTATATGTGCCCGGAGGCGGCGACGCTGCGGGGGCTGGTGCAGGAGTTGGATCTGCCGCGCGCCGTGGTGGCGCGGGCGCTGGACAAGCTGGCCGAGCTTGACCTGGTGCGGCGCGAGCCGGACCCGCGCGACAGCCGCAACCAGTTCCTGCTGCACACCGAGATGGGCCGCAAGATGGTGACCGATCTGCACCAGATGACCGAGGCCGCCGCCAGCGATCTTGGCATCACCGAATGAGAGATGGGCGACCGCGACCTGCGTCGCGGTCGCCCTTGGGTTTGGCGGGGCCTGATCAGGCCTTTCGGTTGGCGATCAGTTTTTCATAGACGGCGACGTAGTCGGCCGCCATCCGGTGGGATGTGAAGCGGCGGTCGAACTGCGCGCGCACGCGGTCCCGGTCCAGCTCGTGCAGGCGGCCGCAGGCGGCGATCGCCTCCTCCACATTGTCGACGATGAAGCCGGTGATGCCGTCATCCATCACCTCGGGCACCGAGCCGCGGCGCATGGCGATGACCGGGCAGCCGCAGGCCATGGCTTCGATCATCACCAGGCCGAAGGGCTCGGGCCAGTCGATGGCGAACAGCAGCGCCTTGGCGCCGGAGAGGAAGGCGGGTTTCTGGGCGTCGTTGATCTCGCCGATGAATTCGACGCCGCCGGTCTTGAGCAGGGGGGCCACGTCGCGGTCGAAATATTCCTGGTCGGCCTTGTCGATCTTGGCGGCCACTTTCAGGGTGACGCCGCAGGCCTGGGCGATGCGGATGGCGCGCTCGATGCCTTTTTCCGGCGAGATGCGGCCGAGGAAGGCGAAATAGTCCCGCTCACCGGTCACCTTCTGCGGCGTGAGAAGGTTCTGCGGCATGCCGTGATAGACGGTGGCGGCCCAGCCGAGATCCGGCACCGGGGTGCGCTGGTTGTTGGAGATGGAGATCAGCGGCACGTTGGGGAACATGCGGTAGATGGCGGCGAATTCCGGCAGGTCGAGCCGTCCGTGCAGCGTGGTGAGGAAGGGCACGTTCTGGCGGGAGAACAGCGAGTTCGGCCAGTAATCGACGTGGAAATGCAGCACGTCGAACTGGTGGGCGCGCTGATAGACGTATTCCATCAGGATGGCGTAGGTGCTGACCCAGTCGCGGATGTCCGGATCGAGGCGGATGGCCTGGGGCCAGACCGGTTCGAGCTTGGCGGAGGTTTCACTGTCTCCGCTGGCGAAGAGGGTGACGTCGTGGCCCATTTCGACCAGCGCCTCGGTGAGGGAATAGACCACGCGTTCGGTGCCGCCGTAGAGCTTGGGGGGGACGGCTTCGAACAGCGGGGCGATCTGGGCGATACGCATGGACATGGGCCTTCGTGTCGAGAGGATGACGGCTGCAGGCGTAGTGGCCGATTGTGGCGAGATAACGCAAGGGTTGGGGTGGATTTGCGGCCGCGCTGGATCAGGTGGCGCGGGGTTGCACTTCGCGCTGGATGCGCTCGGCGGCTGAGCTCTCGGCCAGGGACAGATCATAGGCCAGCTGCAGGTTGAGCCAGAATTGCGGCGTGGTGCCGAAATAGCGGCTGAGGCGCAAGGCGGTGTCTGGCGTGACGGCGCGCGGCTGGGTTTGCGAGATGATCGAGGAGATCCGGTTTGGGGGTACGCACAAGGCGCGGGCCAGTGCATTGGCGCTGAGGCCGAACGGCAGCATGAATTCGGTGCGCAGGACCTCGCCGGGATGGGTGCGCAGGCGGTGGCTGGTCATGGGGCCCTCGTGTCGCGATCGCGGAAGGACCGGATCATGATGTGCTCTTTCTAGTATGCGGTACGTAATACGTCAAGATGGTTTAAGCCGCGCGCCGTGCACGGCCCTGCCCGCTTTCTCCCATCCATCCTGAATTTTGCCGTAAAGCTCTCGCATCTGGTGCGGTAAACCCGAACACTCATTGCTCTGACCTGATAGGCCCATGCCATGACCACGGCCGACCTGACCCGTTTTCGCCATCGTCCGATCGCGTTTCTGCGCCACTACGTGATGCGCAACCCGTGGGGTCATGCGGTGGTGCTGGCCTCGGTTGTGCTGGCGGTGATCGCCTCGGTCAGCACGCAGTACGGGATGAAGGCGCTGATCGATGCGGTCTCCAAGGGAGTTGGCGGCGGCGGGGATGTGTGGGGCGCGTTCTTTCTGCTGTGCGGGCTGATCACCGCGGACAATCTGCTGTGGCGGGTGGGGTGTGCGACGGCGGCCTATGCGTTCGTGAAAGTGACGGGCGAGGTGCGGCGCGATCTGTTCGCGCATCTGGCCGGGCACTCGCCGAGCTATTACGCCGAGCGGCTGCCGGGCACGTTGGCCGGGCGCATCACCTCCACGGCGCAGGCGATGTTTCAAACCGAGAACGTGCTGAGCTGGAACGTGCTGCCGCCGTGTCTGGCCGTGGTAGTGGCGATCGCGCTGATCTCCACCGTGCAGCCGCTGATGGGGCTGTCGCTGGCCGGGATCTCGGCCAGCATGGCGGGCATCGTGTTCTGGCTCGCCAAGCGCGGAACACCGCTGCATCGCGATTATGCGGAGGAGGCGGCCGCCGTTGATGGCGAGCTGGTCGATGTGATCGGCAACATGGCGGTGGTGCGGGCGTTTGGTGCCCGTTTTCGCGAGCAGGACCGGTTTGCCGGCCGGATGGGCTTTGAGATGAAGGCGCGGCGGCGGTCGCTGCTGTATATGGAGAAGCTGCGGCTGATCCATGCGGTGATGACGGCGGTGGTCACAGCAGGGCTGCTGGGCTGGGGTATCGTGATGTGGCAGCGCGGCCAGGCGAGTGCCGGTGACATGGTGCTGATCTGCTCGCTGGGCTTCACCATTTTGCATGGCACGCGCGATCTGGCGGTGGCGCTGGTGGATCTGACGCAGAACGTGGCGCGCATGGATGAGGCGCTGGGGGCCCTGCTGGTGGGCCATGAGCTGCCGGATCGGGAGAATGCGGGCACTCTTGCCGCCCACCACGGCGAGGTGGCGTTTCGTGACGTGACCTTCGCCTACAAGGGCCGGGCGCCGGTGCTGGATCATTTCAACCTGACGATCAAGGCCGGGACACGGGTGGGTCTGGTGGGGGCGTCGGGTGCCGGCAAATCGACCGTGGTGGCGCTGTTGCAGCGGTTTCATGACATCCAGGGCGGGTATATCGACATCGATGGCCAGGATATCGCGCAGATGACGCAGCAGAGCCTGCGCGATGCGATGGCGATCGTGCCGCAGGACATCTCGCTGTTTCATCGCTCGGTGCTGGAGAACATCCGCTATGCGCGGCCTGAGGCCTCGACCGAGGATGTGCTGCGGGCGGCCGGCATTGCGCGCTGCCGCGACTTCATCGAGGCGCTGCCGGAGGGGTTCGACACCATGGTGGGCGATCGGGGCGCCAAGCTGTCCGGCGGGCAGCGCCAGCGCCTGGCGATCGCGCGCGCCCTGCTGAAGGATGCGCCGATCCTGCTGCTGGATGAGGCGACATCCGCGCTGGACAGTGAAAGCGAGACGGCGATCCAGCACGCGCTGGACAATCTGATGCAGGGGCGCACGGTGATCGCGGTGGCGCATCGGCTGTCCACGCTGCGCAATTTCGACCGTATCGTGGTGATGGATCAGGGGCGGATCATCGATGACGGATCGCCCGATGAGCTGTCGCACCGGGCGGGTCCGTATCGCGATCTGCTGCGGGCCCAGCAGATGGAGCAGGCGGCGGTGTGAGCGTGCGGATCATCCGCGGGACGGTTCGATACCAGTGCAGTATATCTCGCTGAAAATCGGTATGATCACTATGTGCGTGCCTCAGAAAATCCCATAGCATGTGAAGAGATGTCGCAGGACGCTGACAACAAGAGCGGGGAGCCTCGGTGACGATGTCAGACTGCACCTGATGCAAGACCAACCGTGACGCGCGAGTTGCCGGACCTTGCTGAAGCCCAGCTGCGATCCCTCAGGTCGCAGCCGCTGGGGCTTGGCCGGGCCGGGCTGATGGCGCTGGCCGCAGGCGTGGTGGTCTGGCTGATCCTGCTGATCGATCTGCTGATCCCGGACACCGGCCTGCCCTCCGGTATGATCGGCCATGGCTTGCTGCTGGGTTTGTGCGTCGTTGTCTCGGTGATGGCGGCTTGCATCATTCGGTTGGAGCGGCAGCTTGCTGGCCGGACCACGATGGTGGAGATGCTGTCGAGCGTGCTCGACGGATTGCCGATCGAGATATGTCTCAAAAACGTCGAGCGCCGCTATGTCTGGTTCAACGCGATGTGGGCGAAGCGGCGCCCCGAAATTGCCGCGAAGATCCTGGGGCGCACACTGCCTGAGCTGGGCCTGGGCCGCTCGCATGCCGATGCGGTCGATGCGCATGACAGCGAGGTCTTTGCGGCCGGTGTTGAAATCGGCCTACGCGACCAGATGATCCTCGATGAGCGATCCGCGATCCATCAGGTTGATTCGGTTACCAAATTTCCGGTTCGGGTGGGCGGCACGATCCGGTTTCTGGCGACGGTGGGCATTGATATCAAGTCGGTCCGCGAAGAGCAGCGCACGGCCGAGGAGAAGCGCCGGCAGTTGGAGGAGGTGCTCGACGCGGTTCCGGTGACGTTGCAGATCGTCGATCAGGATATGACGCTGCAATGGGCGAACAAGGCCTATTGTCGGATGCTGGGAAAGACGCCTTCCGAGGTGATCGGACAGCCGTTGAAGCAGGTGGCTGCCGGCCGGCTTGGGGTGGACCGGGCGATTGCCGCCAACCACGCGCTGCTGTCCACCGGGCAGGGTCAGGTGATCCTGGAACAGCATGTTGACGCGACGGATTGGCGGCCGGAGCGGTATCTGCATGTGATCAAGGCGGTGATCAGCGCGCAGGCCGGGTCTGGCGCGCATATCCTGACCATCGGCATCGACGTGACGGCGCAGCGCCGGGCCGAGATCGAGGCGGAGGCAGGACGGCGGCTGATGGAGGGCATTCTGCGGCACGCGCCGCTGGCCATTCATGTGAAGGATGCCGAGCTGCGCTACCGCTGGGCGAACCAGGCGTTCAGCGACCTGGTCTACCGGCCGGTTGCAGGCCTGATCGGCCAGAAGCGCGAGCAGATCGTCACCAGCGATCAGGAGGCGGAGGACATCAAGTTCACCGATGAGCGGGACCGCCGCGTGCTGCAGACGCGCGAGCCGGTGAGCTACATCACCACCTGGCCACGCTACGGCAAGCCCAACGCCTTTATGGTGATCAAGGCGCCGATCATCGGCTCGGACGGGCTGGCCAGCCATGTTGTGACCTTTGTTGCCGACATCCAAGAGCGTGAGCAGCTGCGCGCCGAGGCGGAGGAGGCCCGGCTGCTGCTGCAGAGTGTGATGGATGCGCTGCCGGTGATGATCGCGCTGAAGGATCGCGATCATCGTTATCGCTGGGTCAACCGCGAGTTCGAACGCCGCTGGGGCCGCCTGTCGTCCGAGGTGATCGGGCGCACCATGCAGGAATGCGGGGTTGCGCCGGATTTCGCGGATGTGGTGACGCAAAGCGAGATCGAGGTGCTGCAGACCGGGATCGAGCCGGCGGCGGTGATCCGCACCACCCCGAGTGAAGGGGCCGAGCCGGATATCTTCTCGGTGCGGCGGATGCCGCTGCGCGACACGCATGGGCAGATCTCGGGCATTCTGTCGGTGGGTGTGGATGTGACGGCGACGAGCCGGCTGGCGCGTGACCTGAAGGTGCTGAACGAGGAGCTGGAAGACCGGGTGGCGGCGCGCACGCGCGATCTGGATCAGGCGAACACGCTGCTCCACACCGTCATCCGCAGTTCACCGGTGCCGATCTTCACCCATGATGCCGAGGGTCGCATCCTGGTGTGGAATCCGGCGATGAGCCGGCTTGTCGACCTGGCCGAGGCGGAGGTGATCGGCCAGCTTCTGCCGGTCTGGGCCAAGCCGAGGTTGCTGGCGCTGCAGGACATCGTCGATGAGACGCGCGGCGGGCGCGGCCTTGCCAACCGGGCGGTGCGGCTGGGGATGGGGCCGGGACTGCGCATGGATGTGCTGGTGAACGGCGCGCCGCTGCATGATCCGGACGGCACGTTGCGTGGCGGCGTGATCGTGCTGCTGGACGAGACCGAGCGCAGACGGGCGCTGGAGGCGGCGCAGACGGCGCGCAACAACCTGCTCGATGCGCTGGAGGGATCGCAGCACGCGATCGTGCTGTATGACAGCGAAGACCGGGTGGTGCTGTTCAACCAGCATTTCCGTGACGCCTATCGCGAGATTGACGAATTGATGCGGCCTGGCGTGACGTTCGAGGAGGGGTACCGGCTTGCCATTGAACGCGGTGTGGTGCTGATCCCTGAGGGGCAATCGGCTGAAGAGGCGATCGCCACACGTATGGCGCGACGCAGATCCGGTGTGGTGAGCCACCATGTGACCCGCCATGCGGATGGGCGCAGCTTCGAGGTGTGGGAGAACCGGGCGCGCAATGGCGGCATCATCACCATCGCGGTCGATATCACCGACAAGCTGGCGATCGAGGCGCAGCTGGTGCAGGCGCAGCGCATGGAGGCGGTGGGGCAGCTGACCGGCGGGCTTGCGCATGATTTCAACAATGTGCTGGCCAGCATCAACCTCAATCTCGATCTGATCCGTCTGCATCAGCCGGATATGGCGATGGTGACGCAGCTGGCGGATGCGGCGCAGGGTGCCGTGCAGATCGGGGCGGCGCTGACGCGGCGGCTGCTGGCCTTCGCCCGCCAGCAGAAGCTGCGGCCGGAGCCCACCGATCTGCAGGCGCTGGTGGCGGATCTGGCGCCGCTGCTGCGCAGCACGCTGGGCGAGGCGGTGACGCTTTCGATAGACACGGCGGTGCCATCGGCGATCGCGTTGATCGATCCTGGCCAATTGCAGACGGCCCTGCTCAACCTGGCGGCCAATGCGCGCGATGCGATGCTGGAGGGCGGGCAGTTCGCCATCACGCTGGATGAGATGGAGCTTCTGGCGGATGATCCGGGCGTGGCGCCTGATCTGGCGGTTGCCTTGGCGCCCGGGCGGTATGTGACGGTTGCGGTGCGCGATTCCGGCTGCGGAATGGCGCCCGACGTGCTGGGACGAGTGTTCGAGCCGTTGTTCTCGACCAAGCCACCCTCCGAGGGCAGTGGGCTGGGGCTGACGATGGTGTTCGGCTTCGCCCGGCAATCGGGCGGGCATGTGCGGATCCGCAGCGAGGTGGGTCGTTTCACCGAGGTGACGCTGTTTCTGCCGCAGACCTCGGACGAGGTGGCTGCGACCCTGGTGCCGGATGCGCTTGAAGCCCAGTCGCATCAGGGGGAGTTGATCCTGGTGGTGGAGGATGATCCGGCGGTGCGCACCGCGTTTGCGCAGATGCTGGGGCATCTGGGGTATCGGAGTGTGGTGGCGGAGGACGGGCCGCAGGCGCTGGCGCTTTTGGAGGCGCATGCGGAGATCGCGGCGATGGTCTCCGACGTGGTGCTGCCGCGGGGGATGAACGGGTTCGACCTGGCGGGGCGGGCGCGCAAGCTGCGGCCGGATCTGGCGGTGCTGTTCGCCTCCGGCTTCACCGATCCGCAGCGTCTGGGCGAGCACACGCTGCCGGAGGGGGCGGTGCTGATGCCCAAGCCGTTCGGCATGGCTGAGCTGGAGCGGCAGTTGCTGGGCTGCCTGGCGCGGCGGGTTGCGCGCGGCGGGTGATGGGGGCGCAGGCGCGAGGGGGCGGCGGCTTTGCGTCTGCCACACTGGGCAGGTGGCGTCCGCGGTTCGGTGGATTGCTTCGCTGCGCTCGCAATGACGGAAACTCGGGCGATGACGGAAGCGGGGGCTTTGACGTGGTCTGCACCCGCCCTGTGTGGGGCGGGTGACGGGTTTCCGCTACGCCGTGGCCAGCGGGCGGAGTTTGGGGCGGACCTGTTCGGCGAGCAGGACCATCGAGCGGCGGGCCAGGGCCGGATCGGCCCAGTCATGGCCGGCATAGAGCAGGGTTCCGAATTCGCCGACTTCGGCGCGGAACGCCTCGATCTGGTCGGCCACCTGGCTGGGCGTGCCGCAGATCACCAGATCTTCCAGCACGCCATCGACGGTGACGGTGTCGTCCGGGGCGGTGCGGTCCTTTTTGAACAGCTCGGCGCGGCCGGCCTTTTTCATCTTCTGCACCAGCTGGCTGAAATAGAAGCGATAGGGGCTGTTCGGGCCCATGGCGTAGGCGCGCGCGGTGGCTTCGTCGTCGGCCACGAAGATGCTTTTGGCGACGCGCCAGTTGGCGGGGTCGGCCGGGCGGTTGCCCATGGCGCAGCCCTCGGCGTAGCTCGGCCAGTGGGTTGCGACCCATTTCGGCATCAGGAAGTTGGCCGAGATCGGGTCCCAGCCGCGGGCGGCGGCGAGCGCCACGCCCTTGGAATAGGGGGCGACGACGGTGCCGACGATGGGCGGATGCGGGCGCTGCAGCGGCTTGGGGAGCACGCCCTGGCCGATCTCCGGCAGCATGGTGCGCTCGGTGCTGACCTGCCAGTATTTGCCGCGGATGTTGTAGGGCGGCTCGGAGCGCCAGATCTCCAGCACCTGTTCGATGCATTCGACGAACATCTCCATGCGGTTCTGGTCGAGCGTGCCGAAGGCTTCGGCGTCTGACGGAAGGCCGCCGGGGGAGATGCCGAAGATGAAGCGGCCATCGAGCATGTGGTCCAGCATGGCGATTTCGGCGGCGACCCGGGCGGGGTGGGTGTTGGGCAGGTTCACCGTGCCGGTGCCGAGCTTCATCTGCTTGATGCGCCCGACCAGGGAGGCGAGGAAGACGACGCAGGAGGTGATGTTCTCGGCCGCATCCGTGCTGTGCTCGCCGCAATAGGCCTCGGTGAAGCCGAGTTCGTCGGCCAGCATGAAGGCTTCGCGGTCTTCGGCGAGCGACAGTCGCCAATCCTTGGTGAGCGGGTGGATCGGCATGGTGAAGAAGCCGAGATTCATGGGTTTGTCCCCGGTCTGATTGTTGGTGTTTGTGGGCGGGTTCTGGTGGCAGGTTGCTTGGTTGTGCGCTGGAGGACGGCTTGGGCTGCGGTTCAGTGGATTGCTTCGCTGCGCTCGCAATGACGCAAAGGCGGCTTTGTCTGGCTGAGGCGCATGGTCATGCGCCGGTCTGGGCCTGGAAGCCGGCGGCCTTGATGCCGGCGAGGCAGCAGGCTTCGTCGGCGTCCGACATGTCTCCGGAGATGCCGACGGCGCCGAGCACGCTGCCGTCGGGCGCCTTGATCAGCACGCCGCCTGGCACCGGGATGACGCGCCCGCCGCTGGCGGTGGCGAGGGCTGCGACGAAGGTGGGGTTGGCCTGGGTGCGGCCGAGGAATTCGCGCGAGCCGAAGCCCATGCCGAGCGCGCCCCAGGCCTTGCCGAAGGCGATGTCGAAGCGGAGGATGCCAGCCCCATCCTCGCGCTGGAAGGCCAGCAGATGGCCGCCGGCGTCGAGCACGGCGACGACCAGCGGGGCGAGGCCGAGATCACGGCCGTGCTGCAGGGCGGTGGTTGCGATCAGATTGGCGCGCTCCAGCGACAGGCGGGTGGGCGGTGTCGCGGCGGCGGCCTTGGTGGCCCAGATCGTCGGCACCCAGGACGTGTCCCGCCCGGCATGGCCGGCGCGGGCGGCGGGGGCGTAGGCGGCATGGGCGGCGGCTGCCACCGGCAGGTCGAAGCCGCGGCTGCGCGCCTCTTCCAGCATGGTGCGCAGATCCTTGACGATGCCGCCGAGGTCGAAGCTGGGCTCACCGCCATCGCCGCCGGCAAGCGCTGCCGCCACGGCGGGGCCGCGGGCCTTGAGGCCGGTGGGGGCGCCGGAGGTGTCGGAGAACAGCTCGACCAGCCAGGCGGGGTCGCGGCCGAGATGGGCGACGAGGGCGTTCGCCTCGCCAAAGGCCTGCCAGAACACGGCGAGCGGCAGGTTGATGGCGAGCTTCATCGCAGCCCCTGCCCCGCTGGGCCCCATATGCTCCACCCGCCGGCAGAGCTGGGTGAGGATCGGCATGGCGCGGGCGACATCCGCCTCCGCACCGCCGGCAAGGCCGAGCAGCTTGCCGCTGCGGGCGGGGCCGGTGGTGCCGCCGACCGGGCATTCGATCATCGCACCGCCCTTTTCGGCCACAGCTGCGGCCAGCGCCTGCTCCACCTCCGGGCGGACGGTGCTCATGTCGATCACCAGCTTGCCGGTGAGATCGGCGGACAGGATGCCGGCCTCGCCGTGGAAGACCGCATCAAGCGCCTTGGCGTCGAACATCATGGTGATGGTGATCTCGCTTGCCGCCACAACGGCGGCGGGCGAGGTGGCGGCGGTGGCGCCCTGGGCCGCCAGGGCTTCGGTGCGCGATGCGGTGCGGTTCCAGACGGTGAGCGTGTGGCCGCATTCGATGAGGCGCAGCGCCATGGCACTGCCCATCTTGCCCAGACCGATCATGCCGATATGCATCGCGCCGTCTCCCTGCTTGCGTCTTATGGTTCGCCTGAGGGAGCTTAAGGGATCGAACGATAAAAACCAGATCGGGGAGGCGGAGAATGTCAGGTGTCGTGGGGATTGTGGGTTTGGGCATCATGGGCGGTGCGATGGCGCGCAACCTGGTGCAGGGCGGCTGGACGGTGCTGGGGTTTGACACGAGTGCGGCGCGGTCGGCCGAGCTGGCGGGCGACGGGGTGCGTGTGTGCGCGGATGTGGCAAGCCTTGCCGCCCAGTGCGAGTTGATCCTGACCTCCCTGCCCACCGCGCGGGCGGTGCGGGCGACGGCGGAGGCGATTGCGGCCGCGGGGGTTGGACGGCGTGTGGTGATCGAGGCGAGCACGCTGGCACTTGAAGACAAGATGGCGTTTGCCGAGGTGCTGCAGGCGGCGGGGCATGTGGCGCTGGATTGCCCGACCAGCGGCACCGGGGCGCAGGCGGCCGCCGGCGATCTGGTGATCTATGCCAGCGGCGATGCCGAGGCGATTGCGGCGATGCGGCCCTGCTGCGCGATGTTCAGCCGCGCGGTGCATGACGTGGGCGCCTATGGCAACGGCACCAAGATGAAATACGTGGCCAATCTGCTGGTGGCGATCCACAACGTGGCGAGTGCGGAGGCGATGGTGCTGGGGATGAAATCCGGCCTCGATCCGGCACAGCTGGCGGAGCTGATCGCGGGCGGCGCCGGCACTTCGCGCATCTGGGAGCTGCGGGCGCCGATGATGGCGGCCAACGCCTATCTGCCGGCCACGATGAAGGTGGATATCTGGCAGAAGGACATGGACGTGATCGGCCGCTACGCGACGTCTCTCGGCGTGCCCACGCCCACCTTCTCGGCCACGATCCCGATCTATGCGGCGGCCCAGGCGCAGGGCCATGGGGCTGAGGACACCGCAAGCGTCTGCGCGGTGCTGGAGCAGATGGGCGCCGTCACTCGACAGAATTGACGCGGGTCCGATTGATAAAAGTTTTTTTGCTTCTTTTTGTTCACAAAAAGAAGTTCTTTCTTTGAAAAGAAAGAACCAAAGAAACTTTTATCCGTTTTGGTCGAGCCAATTTCCCAAGGCCGCATCCAAGGCCTGCGAACCGTCGATCCAGGCTTGCTCGATGGCGTTCAGGTCCTCTGGGCCGCGCTGGAATTCCAGAGCGGGCGGCAGGCCTTGGACCGGCAGGGCGTGGGGGGTGCAGAGCGGATAGTCGCGCACCCGCCAGTCCGGGCGGTGCGTGGTGAAGATGGCAAAGCACGAAACGCCGAACGCATCGGCCAGATGCAGCATGCCGGTGTCGGTCGAGACGATGAGGGCCGCATTGGCCACCAGGCCGCAGAGTTCGGACAGGCTCGGCAGATGGCCGATCGGGATGGCACCTGGCAGAGCCTCGCCCTGGGTGATGATCGGCCAAGGCTGGCTGGCGGCGATGATATCAAGCAGCCTCGCCTGGCTTGCGGCCGGCATGTCGCGCAGCGCCATCGAGGCGCGCGGGCAGAACAGCACGTAGCGCTCCGGCAGGCCTGTTGGGCGCAGCGGCGTGATGCGCGGGGCGAGCCATGTGTTGCGGCGCAGCGCGGTCGGCACGGTTTCGGGGGCGATGCCGAGGCGGCGCAGGAAGAAATCGATCATCGCGACACCGCGGAAATCGGGGTCGAATGCGAAATCGCGGATGTCGATAATATTCGGGTTTTGTCTGCGAAACTCTGGAGTGAGTTCAGGTGGTGGGGTGGTGGCGAGCGATTCGTCCAGCTCGGCGAGATCGGCGAAATCCTGCACATGGTCGTAGAGCGCGTTGACCATCGGGCCGAAATCGAAGCGGCGCACCAGTGTGGCACGTGGCAGCAGGCCCAGGCTTTGGCCGGCACGGAGCGCCTGCAGGCCGATGATGCCATCGCCCAGGCTGCGGCCAAATCCGTTGAGGATGGCAAGGGACGGGGTGTCAGCCCTGCTCTTCACATTCCACCACGGCAACGTCGAGCAGACGCTCCATCACTTCGGGCTCCTGGGCGCCCGCGATGGCGTGGCGGCCGGAGACGACAAAGCAGGGCACACCGTTTATGCCCAGGCGATGGGCGCGCAGGTTTTCGGCATGAATGGCGTCGATCTCGGCGTCCGAGTGCAGGAAGGCGTGGGCGGCCATGGCATCCAGCCCGCAGGAGCCGGCAACCGCGATCAGCACCTGCCAGTCCCCGATATCCCGGCCATCGGTGAAATGTGCAGAAAACAGGGCTTCCACCATCTCGGTGCCGCGGCCCTGCAGGGCTGCGAATCGGACGAGGCGGTGCGCGTCCACCGAAGAGGGGGTGCGGCGGATGCGCTCGAATCGGAACAGGATGCCCTCGGCCCGGCCGATATCGGCGATGGAGGCGTAGAGCCTGCGGGCGCGTTCCTCGCCGCCGAATTTGCGCACCACGTAGTCGGTGCGTGGCATGCCGCCGCGTGGCATGTCCGGATTGAGGAGGAAGGGGCGCCAGATCAGGTCGTAGGCGATGTCTGGCCGGCCCTGCAATGTGCGGATCAGGCGACGCAGCCCCAGATAGCACCAGGGGCAGACGAGGTCGTGGACGACCTCGATCGAGAGCCGGGCGCGGGGTGGTGCCAGAATATTCATGACTTGAAGTATCCGGCCTTTGCCGTTCTATGCCAACACATCTTGTGGCTGCAGCGCTGATTGCGGTGTTATCCCGACAACTGAACAGGTTGTGGGCATCCGGCGATTTCAGGCGGCGGCCGTGGGCTGCGTTGCACGATGAAACGGTTTGGACGTTCAAGGGAGAATTCAAGTGGCGATCACGCTCTACGAACTGGCAGGAGCCAATAGCGACCTGCGGTTCAGCCCCTATTGCTGGCGCGTGCGCCTGGCCTTGGCCCACAAGGATCTGCCGACCGAGACGGTGGCCTGGCATTTCACCGACACGGATGCGCTGCGCTTCACCGGCCAGGGCAAGGTGCCGGTGATCGTTGATGGCGACACGGTGGTGCATGACAGTTTTGCCATCGCGACCTATCTGGAGACGCATTACGACGATCATCCGTCGCTGTTTCCCAGCGCCAACATGGCGCATGCGCGGCTGATCAATGCCTGGGTGGACAGCACGATCCATCCGCTGCTGGCGCGGCTGATTTTGTCGGATATTGTCGGAGTTCTTCGGCCGCAGGATCAGGTTTATTTCCGCGAGACACGTGAGAAATTCTTTGGCCGCAAGCTGGAGGAGGTGACCGCCAACCGGGACGAGACGGTGCATGAATTCCGCCGCGCTTTGCAGCCAGTGCGGATTGCGCTGAAGGCTGAGTCCTGGCTGGGCGGCGACCAGCCCGATTATGCGGATTACATCCTGGCCGGCTCGCTGATGTGGGCGCGCTGCGTCAGCCGCTTCGAGGTACTGGAGGAGGCCGACGTGGTGTCGGAATGGTTCGCCCGCGTGCGCGGCCTGTTTGGCGGCATGGCAGAAGATGCGCCGCGCCCCTGAGGGCTTGGGTGATGGCAGGCGTGGCTGATTGATCTGGTTTGGGGTAAGTCACGCCTCCCATGACCGACACGACATCACAGACAACCGAACTGAGGCTGACCGAGCTGCGGCTGCCGCTTGATCATGATGCGCAGGCCTTGCGCGATGCGGTGTGTGCGCGGCTTGGCCATGCCGCGCATCAGCTGATCGAGTATCGCATCTTCCGCCGTGCGGTGGATGCGAGGCGGAA